>DASUTR010000521.1:0-8952 GCA_036374535.1 Polyangiaceae bacterium | reverse complement strand
GACGACGGCGCCGGTCGCCTGTGTCGGCGCGGGATCCACGCGCAGCCACGCCGTGCCGCGCGGCTCCGGAACGGTGCCTCCGGAGGCGCGCGCGAGCCCGCGGCGCGCGAGCGCCCGGGTGTCGTCGTCGGGATCGAGATCGCTTGCGAGACGAAGCGGCCGCTCGCGCCCGGGCTCCGAGCGGCCGGCGAGCGTCGCGACGATGGCGCGGCGCACGAGCGGATCGCTCTCGAAGCGGTAGGCCGCGTCCAGAAGGCCTACGGCGCTCGACTCCCCGCTCCGCGCGAGGCCGAGCGCCACGTGCGCGCGGAGGAGCGGATCCCCGCTCGCGAGAAGCTCCCTGAGCCTCGGGCGCTGCGCGTCGCCGTCGCGGGCGGCGAGGGCAAACGCCGCGAGGTGAGCGGCGGCCCCGTGGAGCTCGAGGTGGGCGGTGAGCACGCGCGTCGGCACGCGGTCGGCCGCGTCGGCGTGCACGAGCGCGAGCGCGAGCGCGGTGCGGAGCTCGGCGTCGGGCTCGACCGCGAGCCGTTCGGCGGCGGCGCGCGCGACCTCGGGTTCGAGCGCCGCGCGGGCCGCGGCTCGGGCGAGCGTCGCGTCGCGACTCGCGACGAGCTCGGCGCCCGTCTCGGCGTCGAGCGTGGCGCGAACGAACGCGGCTGCGGCGCGATCACCCGAACGCGCGGATTTTTCGAGGACGGCGAGCGCCTCGTCGAGCTTACCGACGCGCGAGTGTCCCGCCCGAGCGCGCAGCGCCGCAGCGCGTGCGGCGTCGGCGCGGCTTTCCGTACGTCCGAGCGCGCGTTCGAGCGCGCCGGCCGCGTCCGTGTCCGGCGAGAGCGCGAGCGCGTACGCCGCGGCCCAGCCGAGGTCCTGGGTTTTCAGCGCGCGTTCGAGCGCTCCGAGCGCCGCCGGGCCTCCCGCGCGTCCGAGCGCGGCGAGCCTGCGTTCGGCGTCGCCGGGATCGCTCGGTACGGCGCGAACGAGCGCGCGGGCGAGCTCGGGCGAGGGGGCTTCGAGCGCGATGGTGAGCGCTTCGCCGGCGAGTGAGGGCTCGGCGAGCAGCGCCGAGAGCGCCGCGGGAGCTTCGGCGTCGGCGCTGGTCGCGAGCACTCGGGCGGCGGCGACCCGGAGAATCCGATGTTTCTCGCTCTTCGTAAAACGGCGCGCGAGCGCCACCGCGGAACCGCGCTCGATCTTCGAAAGCGACAGGAGCGCCTCCGCGCGCAGGGCGGGAGCGCCCGACTGCGACAACGTCCGGAGCAGCTCGCGGGCGCGCGGCTCGCGCAGGTCTCCGAAAAGGCCGGCGAGAGCGGGGGTCGGAACCCCTCGCGCCGAGAACAGCGGCTCGATCGACTTCGGCGGATGCGCTCGCAGCGCGACGCGAGCAGCTTCCGACACCCGGCCGGGCTGTCGCAGAGCCTGCGAGAGCGCGAGCAACGCCTTCTGATCCCCGGCGCGGGCGAGCGCGAGCGCTGCCGACTGTCGCACGAGGAGCTCGAGCGGCTCGTCGCGCGTCTGCGCACCGCCCATGGCGCGCACGAGCGCGCTGCGCGCTCGCTCGTCGCGCGCGTGGGGGGCGAGGGCTCGCACGGCGGCGAGCCGTTCGCTCGCGGTGCGAGCGGCGCCGCCCGACTCGAGCGCTTCGGCGAGAAGCTCGAGGGCGCTGCTCGACCCCGCGGAGCCGAGCTTGTCGAAAGCGCGCAGCCGGAGGTCGGTGGATTCGCTCTTGAGCAGCGGCTCTGCCGCTTCGACCCCGAGGCGCGAGCGCAGCGAACCGCGCGCCGGCTGTTCCGCTTTCGTCTGCGCGCTCGCCGCGCCGGAAAGCGCGAGGGCGAGGCAAGCGAGCCCGAGCGAGCGGCGTCGTGCCCGAGCGAAGCGAGCGTCAGCGCACATCGCCCTCACCTTGGCGAGGAGCCGGCGCGGGGGCAGGGAGCGGCGCGAGCACGAGAAAGCCTATCCCTTCCGGTCGCGTCGCGCCCGGGACCCGGCCGAGGGCCGCCCAGCCGATGGTTTCGGCGACGTCGTCCCGGTACGTGAGCGTGCGCAGCGCATCGGCGACGGCGAACGACTTCGTGAGCGCTTCCTGCTCGGCTGCGGGGCTCGCGCCGGCGGGCCGCACCGCGACCATCACGACGTGGTCGGGGTTCGCGTTCAGGAGCGCTGCGATGGCGCGTAGCGTCGGGTCCGAAGCGGTCGTCAGCCGAACGCCGCCCGCGTGCTTTTCGAACGCGAGGACACCCGTCGTGCGCAGGAGCTGTCGCGCTCCTTTCGGCGGCGGCGCTTCGAAGCGTGCGAGCGGACGCTTCGGAGTCGCTTCGGGACAGCCGTCGGAATCCGTCACGCCATCGAACGTTTCGCCCGCCGCGGGGCACGTGTCGAGCGCGTCGTCGAAGGTATCGCCGTCGCGATCGGGGCTCGGACAGCCGCTGAGCTTGGGGTTCGAGCGCAGGATACCCGCGTTTCGCGGGCAGGCGTCGTCACGATCTCGGACGCCGTCGCGGTCGTCGTCGGGGTCGGGGCAGCCGTCTTCGTCCTCGAATCCGTCGCGATCTTCGTGGCGTGCGGGACAGGCGTCGAGCGAGTCGACGATGCCGTCGCGATCGCGGTCGCGCGGCCGGCAGCCGTGGAGCTTCGCGTCCGGGCTCGCCGGTCCCGACTCGCGCGGGCAGGCATCGACGCGATCGGGAACGCCGTCGCGGTCGTCGTCGAGATCGGCGCAGCCGTCCTCGTCCGTGAATTCGTCACGGTCCTCGAGCTCGGCAGGGCAGCGGTCCTCCGGATCGGCGACGCCGTCGCCGTCGTTGTCGAAATCGGGACAGCCGTCCGAGTCTTCGAAGCCGTCGCGATCTTCCGCGAGCGAGATGCATCGATCGTCGTCGTCGTCGATGTCGTCCCCGTCCTCGTCGTGTTTGCGGGGCGCCCAACCGAGGGCGGCGAAAGCGCGGACGCTCGGAACGCCCTGCGCGCCGGCGAGCGGCAGCTCCGCGCCGAGCGTGAGCGATGCATCGCCGAAAGCGCGCTTGGCCGCGAGCGCGAGCGCCGCTGGCGACTCCTCCTTCGATGCGAACCGAGGGGTGATTGCGATCGCCCCGTGCGCGTCGATTCCGAACGCATAGCGCCCCTCCTCGGCGTCGATGCCGAGCAATTGCGGTTTGATCACGAGACCGAGGCCCCAAGGGATGTCGTGGCCGTACGTCCCGCCGGCGAACTCCTGCTCCGCGGTGCGGGCGCGCGCGGCGGCCGCTGCCCGCAGTGAGACGCCGAGAAAACCGAGCTCGCCGAGCAGGCCCACGCTGGTCCTCGTCGCCGCCTCCGAGGCGAACGACTCGGGGTTGCCCGTCGGAAGCTCGACGCGCGCCTGGGCGGCCAGGCCGAAACCACCGAAAGCCCCCTGCGGAAGCAGCGTCGCGCGCCCCTCGAGCGTGAGATCGCCGAGCGCCGACTTGGGGGGAGGCTCGCTCATGCCGACCGAAGGCGGCGGCTCCTCGCCGTTCTGCGCGAGGATCGCCGGTAGCGACACCCCGATTCCGATGCGCTCGGCGACGCCGATGCTCCCCACGAGATCGAGCGAGAGCTGATGCTCGACGAGCGGAACGTCTTCCTTTCGGAAGGCGTCCGTGACCACGACCGGACGATACGCATACGAGGTCCAGGCGCCGAGGTTCCACTCGCCGGGCCCGGGTGTCGCCGTCGGCTCGATCGTGAGCAGGCTTTCCGGATGCGTCGGCGGCCGGAAATTCCTGAGATCCACCGAAGGAATCGGCTCCGCTGACGCCCGGCCGGCGAGCGAAAGCGCCACCGCGAGGGCTCCGAAAGCGGGCCGCCATGGGGAAAGCATGCGGGGTAGGGTAGTGGTTCCTCTTGCCGGCCGCACGCGGTCGCGACAAGGCTCCCGTCTCATGGACGCCATTCGCCTTCGCGGCGCTCGCAAGCTCGAGGGGACCATCCGCGTGAGCGGCGCGAAGAACGCCGCCCTACCCATCCTGTGCGCGACCCTGCTCTCCGACGGCGAGAGTCTCTTGCGCAACGTCCCCGGTCTCCAGGACATCGAGACCACGGCGGCGCTCCTCGAGGTCCTCGGGCGCGACTCGAGCGTCACGATTCCCGAGGTTCGAGTGCGCGCCGCGACGCGGCCGCCGAATCCCGAGGCCCCTTACGATCTCGTGCGCAAGATGCGGGCGAGCGTGCTCGTCTTGGGTCCGCTCGTAGCGCGCTACGGTCGCGCGCGCGTCTCGCTGCCCGGTGGGTGCGCGATCGGCGCCCGTCCCGTGGATCAACACCTGCGCGGTCTCGAAGCGCTCGGCGCGCGCATCGAGGTCGAGCACGGCTACGTGGTCGCCGAAGCGCCACGGCTCAAGGGCGCGGAAATCGTCTTCGACATCCAGACCGTCACGGGCACCGAAAACCTGATGATGGCGGCCGCGCTCGCCAAGGGTCGCACGACGCTCGTCAACTGCGCGCGTGAGCCCGAGGTGGAAGAGCTCGGCCGCGTTTTGAACAAGATGGGCGCGCGCGTCGAGGGCGCCGGGACGTCGATTATCCACATTCAGGGCGCCGACGAGCTCGAGCCGTTCGATCACGCGATCATCGCCGACCGGATCGAGGCCGGGACGTTCATGGCGGCGGTGGGCGCGGCCGGCGGAAACGTCCTGCTCGAGCACGCGCCGCTCGACGATCTCGAGCCCGTCATCGTGAAGCTTCGTCGCGCCGGGCTCACCGTCGATCGCGAGGGCGATCACGTGCGGGTGACGCGCCTCGGCGAGCTGCGTCCCTGCGACGTGACGACGGCACCCCATCCCGGCTTTCCGACGGACATGCAAGCGCAGCTCATGGCGCTGCTCTGCGTCGCCGGCGGCCGCAGCGTCGTCACCGAAACGATCTTCGAGAACCGCTTCATGCACGTCCCCGAGCTCATCCGCATGGGAGCGCGCGTCGAGACGCGCAACAACACCGCCATCATCGAAGGCGTCCCGCGTCTTTCCGGCGCGTCGGTCATGGCGACCGATCTGCGCGCCAGCGCGTCGCTCGTCATCGCCGGACTCGTCGCCGACGGCGAGACCACCGTCCGCCGCGTCTACCACCTCGATCGCGGCTACGAAGCCATCGAGAAGAAACTCGGGGGCGCCGGCGCCGACATCGAACGCATCCATCTCGAAGGCGAGCCTCCCTGACGCTCCCTGTGGCTCCACGTACGATTTTCTAGCCGCCAAGACGCCGAGAGCGGAGGAGTGCGCCACAGGATTTTTGGGGGCGACCGCCGTGCTCGGCATGGATGTCGAGACATCCCGCGCCGCCTTCGGGCACCGCCGAGGTACCGGAATGGGTGATGAGCACGTTGATCGCCTCACACCCAAAGAATTCCGGTGGCGGTCTCCTCGGCTCTCGGCGTCTTGGCGGTAAAATCCGGTTCGGTGCGCAGCCCAGGGGTGTCCGTGCTAGAGGGCGCGCCGTGACGTCACCGATAACGATTGCCGTCCCGAAAGGGCGCGTGAACAAGGCGCTCGTGCCGTTGTTCGAGCGCGCCGGCATCGACGTGTCGGCGATCCTCGGCGACGATCGCCGGCTCGTTCGCACGAGCGCGGACGGCAAGCTGCGGTTCTTGCTGCTCAAGCCCGACGACGTCCCGACGTACGTGGAGTACGGCGCGGCCGAGCTCGGGATCAGCGGCAAGGATACGCTGCGCGAGCGCGGCTACGATCTCTACCAGCCGCTCGATCTGGAAGTCGGTATTTGCCGGCTGGTCGTGGCCGGTCCCGCGAATCGCCCGGTTCCCGCCGTTCCGCGCGTGGCCACGAAATACCAGCGCGCCGCGACCGAGCATTTCGCCGCGCGCGGCATCCAGGCCGAGGTCATCTACGTGCAGGGTTCCGTCGAGATTGCCCCGCTCGTCGGACTCGCCGATCTCATCGTCGACCTCGTCGAATCGGGCGCGACGCTCCGCGACAACGGTCTCGTCGAAAAAGAGACGATCGCCTCCGTCTCGAGCGTGCTCGTCGCGAACCCGTCGCTGTACAAGCTTCGTTACGCCGAGATCGAGCCGTTCCTCACGAAGCTTCGCGCCGCCGTCGAGAGCGCACGAAAATAGCGCTCCGAACGGCACGCCGTTCCTTCACCAGCCCGGCGGACTAGTCTTGCTTCGCCGGCGGCGCAGCCCCCGCGTCGAGCGGAGCTTCGAGCACGAGATGCGTCTCCATCTTCTTCAGCGAGCGCACGCCGATGCCCTTCACGCGCAGGAGATCGGTGACGCGCTTGAAGCGACCTCCGAGCTTCTTGCGGAGGTCGACGATGGCTTGCGCGCGCTTCGGACCGACGCCCGGCACGCGCCGGAGTTCGTCGACGGAAGCGCGATTCAAGATGACCTTTCCGTCCGGCGTCAGCCCCGGCGGAGCACCCGCGTCCGGTTGGGACGAGGCGTCCGCTGCGGCGTCGGTGGCCGCTCCGCCCGCGTCGGACGGCTCCGCTGGCGGCGCGATGCCCGCCGCCGCCACGCGCGGTGCGGAGCCCGTTTTCGCGGGTGCGGGTACGCCGGCGCCGCGCGCGATCGACGAGGCTCCGATGGCCGCGAGCGCGAGCATGCCGCACAAGATCGCGAGCGCCTTGAACAGAAGCGGCGCCCACACGCTCTCGCGCAGGGCGCGAACGAGGCGAGGAAAGCCCCGAGCGGCGGGAGTCGCGACGCGACCCCCGCCGTCGGGTGAAGGCGAAGCGCCCGTCTTCGTTCCGTCCCGGGCGCGCTTGGGCGCGTTCGGCTGGAGCTCGACGAGGGCCATCTTCGGTTCCCTTCGGTTCAGGCCGACTCCGCGAGACTCTCGTCCGCGTGACCGTTGTCACTCTTCTTGAAGAGCGTCGTGCCCTCTTTCTCGTCGCGAGGAACGTAGTCGCGCACGTGAATTTCGCCGCTGACCGGCACCGCCTCGAGCTTGACGTTGATCGAACCGTCCCGGTTGACGAAGGCGGCGCCGATTCGCGTCCAGTACTTGTTCGTCCCGCGCTGCGTGACGACGTAGGCAATTTTCATTTTCGATTGATCCATTGATGATTTCTCCTGGTGTCGGCGACCCCGGTTTCCGAGAGCGCCTGCGGCCTGCTAGTGCGAGCCACGTGCCAGGGCCGGCAGGCGGGAAAGGGCGCGGAAATCTCGCGATCCGGCCGGGGGCCGCGCGTCGTCGCCGCCGGCGGCCGCCGGGGCCGCCAGGCCCGAGCCTTCGCTTCGGTTCACGTCGAAACCTGCCTTGAGGGGGCGCCCGAACCCCCGGCGCCGTATCATCAAGGGTAGCCGTGAGCGCGCGTTCGAACCGCTTCCTCGCCTTCGTGCCGTGGGTTCTCGGTCTTGCCTGCGCCAGCGGACCCACGACGCCGCGCCAGGCACCCGGGCGACCGCCGACGCCCGCGAGCGTGACGCGCAGCGAGCCGGGCGGTGACGCCGACGATCCGCATCGCGCCGCCCTCGAGCGCATGCTCGGCGAACCCTGGGGTTCGCGCAACGATCGCGACGGCCAAGTCGTCGCTCCGCTCCCCGACGCGCCGAAATGGCGGAGGATCCGTTACTTCGGCTTCGACCACCTCGCGGGGTTCCGCTACGGCAAGACGTACCACGCCGTCGGCGCGATCGCCGTGCAAGACATGCCGCCCGGAACGCCGGTGCGCAGCGAAACCTGTCTCGCAGAATTCGAGAGTTGGGCGCGCCCCCAGCTCAAGGGCCTCGACGTTCGCTTCGAGCCGTTTCGCACGACGCTCGGGCGCTGGCGGGACCAGCCGCTCGTCATCCAGTCGATGGACGGCTGGGTGAGCTGGGGCATTTCGAGCACGGAATTCTCCGCTGCATGGGCTGCCTACCCCGCTTACAAAGACGCGTGCCTCATCTATGCCATTGCCGTCGCCTGGCGCGACTCGAAAGACCTCGCGCAGAAGGTCCGCGATCGCTACGTCGCCGAGGGCTTCACGAATCTCCAGGCGCTGACCGACACGAAGGCCTTCCGCCACCCGAGGAAGCAGCCGAGCGACGACACGCCGCCCGACGACCGCGGCACTCCCGGCTCGCCGCTCATGGAGATGCTGTTTCGGAAATCGAGAAAGCCCTGAGACGGTTCGCCGCATCGCGGGCGGACGCTAAACGCTGCTGGCGAGCAAGAGCGCGAGCGCGTAGGCGACGAGCGATACTCCCCACGTGACGGCCCAGCCGCGCAGATTTTCCCGGTAGGCCCAGAACGGGGCGAGCGGCGGACACACGAGCGCCCAGAGCGCGCGCAGGCGGGGCGGGTGCGCCGCGAGCCCCGCGAGCAGTCGCACGTGCGCGGTGACGAGCGCCGCAAAGGCCAGCGACGGAAGCGCCACGAGGAGGAGGTCCATGGGGGGCGCGCCGATGGTAGCCCGGGACGAGCCGTTCGGCGGCCGCGGGACGGGTGCGCCCTCGGGAAAGATTCGGGCTAGACTCGGTCCTCCATGCAAAAGGGCTCGTTCATCGGCGCCGCTGCCTTGCTCGGACTTCTCGCGGCCTTCCCGTCGACGTTCGCCCGAGCCGACGGAAAAGCGGTTCGAAAAGACGTGATGGGCGTGAGCGAGCTCCGTCGCGGCATGAAGGGCTACGGCTTGACGGTGTTCGAAGGCACGAAGCCGGAGCGCTTCGACGTCGAGATCATCGATGTCCTCACGAACTTTCGACCTCGGCAGGAGCTCATCCTGGTCAAGACGAAACATCCGCGACTCGAGGTCGCGAAAGTCGTCGCGGGGATGAGCGGCAGTCCCATCTACATCGACGGCAAGATGATCGGCGCCTACGCTTACGGCTGGAGCTTCGGCGCCGAGCCGGTCGCCGGCGTCACGCCCATCCGCGCGATGCTCGACGAGCTCTCGCTTCCGCTGCCCGACACCATCGACGGCTGGCCGCTGCGCCTCGTGCCCGGCCCCAAGTCGGCGGCGAGCCCCGGTGGCGCGAGGCGCTCGGGCGGCAAG
>DASUTR010000520.1:0-4458 GCA_036374535.1 Polyangiaceae bacterium | reverse complement strand
CCTCCACGGCCTCGCGGAGCGAGGCGACGGCGCGCTCGATGCGCTCCCGCTCGGCGTCGTCCAACAAATCGGCGTCGGCAGCAAAGCCCTTACTCGTCGCGAGCAGAAGACGCTCGGCTTCGACGCGCGCGTCGACGAGTCGCCGCACCTCGAAATCCTGCTCGCCGTGATCGAGCGCGTCGAGCAGCATGGCTTCGACCTCTTCGTCCGTGAGACCGTAGCTCGGCTTGATTTCGACGCTCTGCGTGACGCCCGTCGAGAGCTCGCGCGCCGTAACGTGCAAAAGGCCGTTTTCGTCGACGTGGAATTCGACGTCGAGCCGCGCCATGCCCGCGGGCAACGGCGGAATGCCGCGCAGCGTGAAGCGCGCGAGCGACCGGCAATTCGTGGCGAGCTCGCGCTCGCCCTGCACCACGTGGAGCTCGAAGCCCGTCTGGTTGTCGGCGTACGTCGTGAACGTCGCCTTGGCGCCCGCCGGAAGGGTGGTGTTGCGCGGCAGGATCTTGTCGACGCCGCCGCCCATCGTCTCGATGCCGAGCGAGAGCGGCAGCACGTCGAGCAGGAGGATCTCGTCGCTCGCTCGCGCCAGGAGATCCGCCTGGATCGCCGCGCCGTACGCGACCACGAGCTCGGGGTCGACGTCGGCGAGCGGCTCGCTACCGAAAAGCTCGGCGACGTAGCGACGAACGGCGGGAACGCGCGTCGCCCCGCCGACGAGGATCACGCCGTCGAGCGCCGCCGCCGCGAGCCCGGCGTCGCGCAGTGCCCGCCGGCAGACGCGCCCCGTGCGCTCGAGCAAGGGCGCGATGAGCTCGTCGAGCTCACCGCGGCCGAGCTCGACCGTGACGTCTCCTCCTCCGCGCTTCGGCAGCGTCACGGACGTCCGATCGGCGTCCGTGAGAGCGTGCTTCGCGTCACGGGCGGCGGCGAGCGCGAGACTCACGACATCCGGCGTGCGCGTGGCGGCGTCCGCGCCCATGGCCGCGAGCAAACGCTCGGCGACGGCGCGGTCCATGTCGTCGCCACCGAGCGCGCTGTCGCCGCCCGTGCTCTTCACCTGGAACACGCCGTCTTCGAGCAGGAGAACGGTCACGTCGAACGTGCCGCCGCCGAGATCGTACACGACGAACGTGCCGTTCTGCCGCTTGTCGAGACCGTACGCAAGCGCCGCGGCCGTCGGCTCGTTCAACAGCCGCAGCACCTCGAGCCCCGCGAGCCGGCCGGCGTCTTTCGTGGCCTGGCGCTGAGCGTCGTCGAAGTAAGCGGGCACGGTGATGACCGCTCCGCCCACCTTGCGCAGCTGGTCGAGCGCGCTCTGCCTGAGGCTCTTCAAGATTTCGGCGGACGCCTCGACGGGTGTCACGATGCGCGAGCCGACGTCGAAGCGCACGACACGCCCGGCTTCCTTGCTGCCACCCGTCACGAAGCGGTGGGTCGAGAGCAGCGTGGTCTCTGGGTCGTCTTCACCTCGACCCATGAAGCGCTTCACGCTCGCGAGCGTGCGCTCCGGCTCCGACGTCGCGCGCGCCCGAGCCGCGCGGCCCACGGTGACGCCGCCTTCGGCGGCGTAGTGGACGACGGACGGCAACAGGGGCCCGCCGTCGCACGTCGTGAGCGCGACAGGGCGGCCGTCGGCCACGTACGCCACGATGGAGTTCGTGGTGCCGAGATCGATTCCGATCGGTGTCGGCGGCGCTTTGGGATCGTAAATGTCGAGCAGCATCGGCGTGCCCCACCTACTCCAAATCGTCGAGCGCCGCGCCCGCTTCGTCGAGAAAACGGCGGTGGTACCGGAGCTCTCCGACGAGCGCTTCGACGCGGGCGAGATCGGGCTCTCGCTCCGCGAACGCCGCGGCGATCGCCTCGAGCGTCGTGCGCTCGCGCTCCCCCACGGCTTCGGTCAGGCGCTGCACGGCGTCCCGATTGCCGGAACGCCGAGCCTCCGAGAGCTCCTCCCGCCGCTCCATGACCTCCATGAGCAGCGCGGGCTCGGCGCGCGGCATGTCGGATTCGCCGGTCTCTCGCCCGTGACGAGCAAGCAGCACGCTGGCCCGCCGCACCGGGTCGCGAAGCGCCCGGAATGCCTCGTTCACCTCGATGGCACGGCCGAGCGCCTGCTGTCGCTCGCCGCTCGGCCGCCCGGTGTATCGATCCGGGTGAAGCACGCGCGAAAGTTCCCGGTGGCGCTTTTCGAGCAGCGTCATGTCGAGATCGAAACGAGGCTCGAGCTCGAGGAGCGTGAAGGGATCGGACAAGGTCGGAACGCGCGCCGCGGGCGTTTCGTCACTTCACATGGAAGCTGTGACCGCACCCGCAGCGCGACGCCTCTTGGGGGTTCTTGAACTTGAAGCCCTGGAAGACGAGCGTCTTTTCGAAGTCGAGCACCGAGCCCGCGAGGTAAACGATGCTCTTCTTGTCGACGAAGAAGCGCACGCCGTCCGCTTCGAATACGAGGTCCCGATCTCGCGGCGCGTCGTCGGCGAACTCGATGACGTACGAGAACCCCGAGCACCCGCCGCCACGCACGCCGAGGCGAATCGCCGCTTCGGGCGTACCGCGCTGCGCGAGGCGCTGCTTCGCGTAGACGACGGCCGCGTCCGAGATCGTAACGGATTTCGCCGTCGGCACAGGTGCCGGCGCGGCGGGCTCTCGAGTCTCGACGGATTCCATGTTCGCTCTATTTATCTACGGCTTTCGCTTCAAACGTGTTTCTCGGTCTGGGTCGCCACTGCCACGGGCGGCGGCTCCGACAGGGTCACCGCGGCGGCGCGCTTCTTCCGGTAGTCCGAAATGGCGCTCTTGATCGCGTCCTCGGCGAGGACCGAGCAGTGGATCTTCACGGGCGGGAGACTGAGCTCCTCGGCAATCATGCTGTTCGCAATCGTCTCGGCCTCGTCGAGGCTCTTGCCCTTCAGCCACTCGGTCGCGAGCGACGACGAGGCGATCGCCGAGCCGCAGCCGAAGGTCTTGAAGCGCGCGTCCTGAATGACGCCGTCGTCGCTCACCTTGATCTGGAGCCGCATCACGTCGCCGCACGCAGGCGCTCCGACGAGACCCGTCCCGACGTTCGGGTCGTTCGGATCGAGCGAACCGACGTTCTTCGGGTTCTCGTAGTGTTGGATGACTTTTTCGCTGTAGGCCATGACTTGATTCCTGTGGGTCGCCTAGTGCGCGGCCCACTCGATGCTCTTGATGTCGATGCCTTGCTGGTGCATCTCGTAGAGCGGTGACATGTCGCGGAGCTTCTTCACCTTGGCGATGACGAGGTCGGCTACGTAGTCGATCTCTTCCTCGGTATTGAAGCGACCGATACCGAAGCGGATCGAAGAGTGGGCGAGGTCCTCGTCGAGGCCCATCGAGCGAAGCACGTAGCTCGGCTCGAGGCTCGCGCTCGTACAAGCCGAACCGCTCGACACCGCCACGTCCTTGATCGCCATCATCAGACCCTCGCCCTCGACGAACGCGAACGAGACGTTGAGATTGCCGGGAAGACGGTGCTCGAGGCTCCCGTTCAAGAGCACGTGGTCGAGCTCGCTCGTGAGGCGCTGATACAGGCGGTCCCGCAGGCGGCGCAGCCGTTCGACCTCCGCCGGACCGTCCTTTTCCATGATCTCGCAGGCCTTCGCGAAACCGACGATACCCGGAACGTTGAGCGTGCCCGAGCGATTGCCTCGCTCGTGACCGCCGCCGTCCATTTGAGCCGAGAGGCGCACGCGCGGCTTCGAGCGGCGTACGTAGAGCGCACCGACGCCCTTCGGACCGTAGAGCTTGTGCGCGGTGAGCGACGCGAGATCCACGTTCATGCGCCGCACATCGAAGGGAGTCTTGCCGAGACCCTGGACCGCGTCCGTGTGGAACAGGATCCCGCGCTTGCGCGTGATCTGGCCAATCGCCTCGAGCGGCTGAATGGTGCCGACCTCGTTGTTGGCGAGCATGACCGAGACGAGGATGGTCTTGTCGGTGAGCGCCGCCTCGATCGCCTCGGGCGTCACGATGCCGGCCTTGTCGGCGGGCACGTACGTCACCTGAAAACCGTCCTTCTCGAGGCGCTTGCACGAATCGAGCACCGCCTTGTGCTCGATGGTGGTCGTGACGACGTGCTTGCCCTTCGAGCCGTAATACTCGGCGACCCCCTTGATCGCGAGGTTGTCGCTTTCGGTGGCGCCCGACGTAAATACGATTTCCTTGCCCGATTCGGCGCCGATGAAGTGCGCGATGGTGTCGCGAGCAGCGTCGACGGCCGTTTCGGCGCGCCAGCCATACACGTGCGTGCGGCTCGCGGCGTTGCCGAAGTCGCTGTTGAAATAGGGCAACATGGCTTCGAGCACGCGTGGGTCGAGCGGCGTCGTCGCGTGATTGTCCATGTAGATCGGAAACTTCAGAGCCATATCTTCCTCAGACCACGTGCACGCCCGCCACGAGCTCGGGCGCGCGCGGGCGTTCCTTGTTTCGCTCGCA
>DASUTR010000519.1:0-3287 GCA_036374535.1 Polyangiaceae bacterium | reverse complement strand
GCGAAGGTTTCGGGCAGCGTCCCCGAAGGCAGCGAGCCCATTCGGTACCGGCAGCGCGTCGACGATCCGCGCCTGCTCGCCGGCTACTCGCTGAGGAACGCGCTCACGTCGGTGGGAATCCACGTCACGGGGAGCGTCCGGCTCGGCGGCGCCGCGGAACGACACGAGCTCGTTTCGCGCAAGTCGCGCCCGCTCGCCGAGCTTTTGCCCGAGCTCGGCAAGCAGAGCGACAACTTCTACGCCGAAACGCTGCTCAAGGCCGTCGCGCTGAAGGTGCGCGGCCGTCCCGCGTCGAGCGTCGCAGGCGCCGAAATCGCGACGGCGTGGCTCAAACAGCTCGGAGCGTGGGACTCGGCGGTCGAGATCGGCAACGGCTCCGGCCTCTTCGACGCGAATCGCTTGAGCGCGCGCTCGCTCGCGCGACTGCTCGTTTCGGTACACCGGGACGGCGACCTTTCCGCGCCGTTCCTCGCGCAGCTCGCCGTGGGTGGCGTCGACGGGACGCTCCGGGGCCGCTTTCCGAAGCTCGCGCAGCGCCGCACGGTCCTGGCGAAGACCGGCACGCTTCGCGACGTGGTTGCGCTGAGCGGCTACGTGACGGCTCCGGAACGAGCGCACCCGGTCGCGTTCTCGCTGCTCCTGAACGGCATCCCCGGCCGCGCGACGGCGGGACGCCAGCGCATCGATCGCGTGGTCGAGCTCGTGGCGAACGAGCTCGACGTCACACGCGCTCGCCCGCCCGCCGAAGCGGCACAACCCGCCGCTAGCGCGACGGGCGGCTGAGCTCCGCCCTACTGCGCCTGCTGCTGCGCGGCGCGGAAGAGCTCGAGGTCGTGCTCGTACTCGCTCCGGTCGGTGAGCGAGATCGAGATGAACAGAATCAAGAAGAGCACGCTCGTCAAAAACAAGATGAGGTGGAACTTCTTGTCCCAGCGGAGGTGCATGAAATACGTGACGACGAGGCCCGCCTTGATCGTCGCGATGACCATCGCGACGACGAGATTTCCCTGTGCGCCGAGGTCGACCGCCGTTACCGCGACGGTGACGATCGTGAGGAACAACAGGATCGCTAGGATCCCGACGAGGAGCTTCACCGGCGTCGTGTGAGCGAGGCCGTGATCGTCGTGGGCGCCGTGCGCGGAATCGTGCGTGGTGTGGTCGGCCATGATCAGTGAATCAGGTAGAGGAGGGGGAAGAGGTAGATCCAGATCAGATCGACCAAGTGCCAGTAAAGGGCCGCGTAGTCGATCGGTCCGAAGTAGTTCGGTCCGAAGACGCCGCGCCTTGCCTTCATGAGCAGCCACACGAAGATTCCGATGCCGACCGTCACGTGGAGCCCGTGCAGGCCGGTCATGAAGAAGTAGATGCTGAAAAAGACGTGGGCGTTGCGGGGACGCGACGGTACGTCCCTGACCTCGGCCTTTTCGCCGAGTACGCCCGCTTGAATGAGCGGCCCTATCTGCGCTTCCGTCGGCTTGGGGAGCGGCGCGATCTGCGTCGTTCCGACGGGCGTTCCGGGCGGCAGCGCCGCGGGGGCGTCCTTCTTCTCGTTCGCTTGCTTGACGAGGCGCGCGGCGTACTCGGCGGCCTCGGGGTGCTTGCTCTTGAACGAGTGCGTCTCCCAGACCTGCTCCTTCGGATTGAAGTTCGGTCCCCAGAGCAGTCCGTCGTGAGCCTTGTGCGAGTATTCGAAGTACTTCACGACCATGAACGTGCAGGCACACGCGATCGTGATGACGATGTTCAGGATGAGCTTGCTCGTCTCCTTGAGCTGCGCGTTCCGGACCGCCCAGGCCGCGGTCAAGCTCGAGCCGAGGAGCACGCAGGTGTTCAGCGCGCCGAGCTTCGTGTCGAGGAAGTAGTGCGCGTAGACGAACACCTCCGGGCGCATCGCCCGGTAGATCGTGTAGGCGACGAAGAGCCCGGCGAAGAACAGCACCTCCGTGAGGAGGAAGAGCCAGATCCCGAGCTTGCCCGCCTCGAACTGCTGGAGGGGCGTGTCGAAGTGGTGCGCGAGGTGGGGGTTCGCGGCGTGGATGGGATCGTGCGCTTCGTGGCCGTGCCCGCCGCCGTGGCCGTGGCCGTCACCGTGATCGTGACCGGCCGCGTGCGGCGCGTGCGACGCGGGCTTCTGGACCGGAGCTTCGGAAGTGCTTTCGCTCATCGGGGCGTCCTGCTTCTACCTCAGCCCTTGGCCGATTTCGGCACGTAGCCTTGGATCTTCTCGTCGTAGACGAGGTTCTCGTAGCCGTCGTAGGGACCCTGGGTGACGACCGGGGTCTGGGCGAAGTTGTAGTAGGGCGGGGGCGACGAGCACTGCCACTCGAGCGTGGTCGCGCCCCAGGGGTTCGAGGGAGCGTCCGCCTTCTTCTTCAAGCTCATGATGAGATAGGCGGCCGTGAGCAGGAAGCCCGCGCCGAGGATGTACGCCCCGAGGGTCGAGAGCTGGTGCAGGCTCTGGAACTCCGGGAGGTAGTTGTAATAACGCCGCGGCATGCCGCGGGTGCCCATGACGAACTGCGGGAAGAACGTGACGTTCAGGCCGAGGAACACGAGGAGCGAGCCGATACGGCCGAGCTTCTCGTCGTACATGCGGCCGAACGCCTTCGGCCACCAATAATGCACGCCCGCCATGAGCGCGGTGATGGCGCCACCCATCATCACGTAGTGGAAGTGCGCGACGACGAAGTACGTGTCGTGGAGGTGGATGTCGACGTTCATCACGGCGAGGAACACGCCCGTGAGGCCGCCGATGGTGAACACCCACAAGAACGCGAGGGCGTACAGCATCGGTGTATCGAGGTGGATGCGCCCCTTGTACATCGTCGTGATCCAGTTGAAGACCTTGATGGCCGTCGGGATCGCGATGAGGAAGGTGATGGCGCTGAAGATCGAGCCGGCGAGGACCGACTGGCCGCTCACGAACATGTGGTGGCCCCACACGAGGAAGCCCAGGAAGGCGATCGCGAGGCTCGAGACGGCGATGAACTTGTAGCCGAAGATGCGCTTGCGCGAGAAGACCGGGATCACGTCGCCGATGACGCCGAACGCCGGGACGATCATGATGTAGACGGCCGGGTGCGAGTAGAACCAGAAAAAGTGCTGAAAGAGCACCGGGTCACCGCCGAGCGCCGGGTCGAAGATGCCGATCTTCAGCAGACGCTCGACGATCAGCATCAGCAGCGTGATGCCGATGACGGGCGTCGCGAGAACCTGGATGAGCGCGGTCGAATAGAGCGCCCACAGGAAGAGCGGCAGCCGGACCCAGGTCTGGCCGGGCGCGCGCA
>DASUTR010000518.1:0-19892 GCA_036374535.1 Polyangiaceae bacterium | reverse complement strand
CCGCTACGAGAATCCGTAGCGGGCCGCCGGCGGCGCCCTTGCTCATCGCTCGCATCCGTTTCCCATGATACGTGCGTCAGGCGGCGAAGCTTGCCTCGGGGTTGGGGGCCCCCACGCCGTCCGGCACGAACCGGCGCGGATCGACCAGCCACGTCAGCGCACCGCCGAGCTCCGCCACGCCAACGACGTGCGGTAACGTCATGAATCGCCGCAGAAATGGGGTGATGGGGCTCGCCGATTCGGGGCTCAGCCAGGCCACGGAGGCTGCCGAGCCGAAAATGGGCCGGGGTCCGCAGGCGGTCATCACGATGAAGACGCGAGAGCCGGCCCCGACGCTCTCGGTTGCGCCCGACCAAAGTGCCAGGGGACGGAGCTCGGCGGCGGGCGCCGTGACGGACAGGACGAGCTTCGAGGGTAACCCGACTCGAAGACCCGCATGAGTCATGCACAGGACCTCAATCATGACTCGGCCGTGCGGTAGGCGTGCGGAGCGCGGAACGAATGGCCGGAACGAGCGTCGCGAGCTCCGTCTTGCGCACGATGGCGTCCGCGCCCGCCTCGCGCGACAGGCGCTCGAAGTCGGCGCTGGTCTCGCCGGAAACGATCACGACACCGAGCTTCCTGAAGCGCGGATTCCCACGAAATAACGCTGCCAAACGATCGCCCCGCATGCCGGGCATCAAGAAATCGATCACTACCACGTCGACGGCGTGCGTCGTGATGGCGCGAGTTGCCCCGATCGGCGAAGCCAGGCCGACGACGCGCATGCCCGCGTCTTCGAGAATTCGACTCATCTGCGCGAGGGCTATCTCGCTGTCGTCGATGACGAGCACGGTCGGGCTCGAGGTCGTTGCTGGAGGAGATTCGCTGTCTTTGTCGTTCACGGCGTTCTTCATGAAGGCGTACCGCTGGTCTGGTCCGCCGGCCCTTCGCTTCCAGCGGCCGCGGTGCCATGCTCGCCCGACGAATGGAGGCGGTGCGGTGCTACGAACGTGTAAGCGCCTTCTTTACTCGCGTAGACGGCGTGAAGCTTCGGTTCCCCCGAATACTCTGCCTGAGTTACGGCGCGCGTTACGGACGCGGGTAGCCCGACGAGGCCCTCGGGCGTGCTGCAGAGGATCATTCGGCGAGGCTCGCCGTTCGCCTCGACGTTCCGGCCGGTAGGATGGCGTAGGACCGCGACGATGCGCCCGCGGTCCTGAATGACGCCCCGAACGTGGGAAGACGCCCCTGGCACGGGCGCGGGGTCTCGCCAGGGAACCACGCCTTCGACGGCTGCGGCCGGTACGGCATAAGCCTCGTCCGCGAGCTCGAACATCAAGATGTCGATGACGACGCGGCCCTCGCCGGCGGACTCTGGCCCACGGGCCTCCACCGCATCCGATGCGAAGGCATCGAGCTCACCGTTCATCGAGTTCGACGGTAACATGTGGGCGGTACTGCTCGACAGGGGTCAGTGGGGACGAGTACTTATGATTCGCGAGGCGCTTTCGATTTCGATTCCGCGCTCGGGATGTGCGTGGGGCGCGCCCAACGTCCGACACGCGTTCGCGTGTCGCGGGGCGGCGTACTCGCGCGTACCAAAGTGACACGCGCCCCCGCGCGTGTGATAAAAAGTACGCGTCGATTCGCATTCAACTTTGCTGCGTACTGGGATTAGCGTTCGTGCGTGGCAGGCGTGGAACTTATCGAACCAAGATCAACGGCGGAGCAGAGGGAGCGATTCAATTTGCCGGGGAAGCGAACGATCGCTCGAAGCGCGCTGATCGCGAGCGCCGTCTGCTGCACGGCGGGAACGGCGTTGGCGGAAGAGCCCGCGCTCGACGTGAGTGATCTCTCGAGCCTTTCGCTCGAGGAGCTCTTGGCGGTGCCCGTCGTCACCGGCTCCGGTCGCGCCGAAGAGCGCGTGCTCGCGGCGGCGAACGTGTTCATCGTGACGCGCGAAGAGATCGAGCGGAAGGGCTACCGCTCCCTCGCGCAGATCCTGAGCAAGGTGCCGGGCATCTACGTCGTCGACGACCACGTGAACCCCTCGGTGGGCGTGCGCGAGGTGACGAGCGGCTATCGCGGCGGCACGCGCATCGTGAAGATCATGGTGGACGGATTCCCCGTGAACTTCCGCCCCGATCTCGAAGCGTTCATCGGTCCCGAGTTCATTCCGATGGAAGCCATCGAGCGCGTCGAGGTCGCCAAAGGTCCGCTCTCAGCGCTCTACGGCGCCAACGCGTTTCTCGCGACCGTCAACGTCATCACGCGCAGGCCGACGGAGCGTCACGCCGAAGCTGCCGTACGCTACCGGAACGTGGAAGGACAACCGGGCGGCGGCGCGTCGGCCCTCATGGCGTACGGGGACGGTCAGAAAGGGCTCATGCTCTCGGCGAGCATGGACCACATCGACCGGTCCGGCCTTTATACCGAAAAGACCTACGAAAATCAGAACACCCCGGACGAGATCTTCCGCGAGCCGACCGACCACGACGTCGCGCGGCCGATCACGGCGTTCGGTCGTGCCGACTACAAGCACGACGCCCTCGGGAGCGCGACGCTCTCGGCCGGCTACCAGGAGCTCGACTCGTCCGCCGAGTACCAGATCAACTCCACGCTCACTCACCGCTCGCGCGTGAACCTCTACAATCAGTGGCTCACCCTCGCGTGGAACAAGGATTTCGGCGACAAGGCCCGAGCTCGCGCCTACGTCGGCTACAGCAAGGGCGGCGTCGGCGACGACTACGAGCTCTTTCTCACCATCTACCCGCCCGAGGGCGGATACCGGACCAACACAGCCTCGAGCTACCGCCCGCAGTTCGGGTACCGCGCCGTGAACGGTCTCATCGAGTTCGGCTACGACTTCGCGGACTGGCTGAAGATCGACATCGGCGCCGACGCAGAGGCGCGCGAGGAGGACGTTTATTACTTCACGCGCAAGCTCTACGACGTCGGCGGAAACGCAGGCGACGACGATCAAGACCCGCTCGACGAGATCAGCCTCATGGATCCCGACGAGCCGAAGCAGTACGACTACCTCCAGGTCGGCCCGTACATTCAGCTCCACAGCGCACCGGTCCCGGGCGTCGACGATTTTCGCATCACGGCCGCGGTGCGCGGCGACGTGACGACCTTCGGGGACGTCGACTACCCGCTCGAGCCGAGCTATCGCGCGGCCGTCGTCTACCGCATGCGGCAAGAGCTCACGCTGAAGCTCATCGGCGGTCGCGCTTTCCAGGCGCCTTCGGGCACCCTGCTCTTCGCGGACGGCGGCTTCGGCGTCAATCAGAACCCCATCGGCAGCGAGCGTACCCCGAACCCGAAGCCTCTCGTGCCGCAGACGGTGAGCAGCGCCGAGCTCGTCGCCGCGAGCCAAATCGGCGACTTTCTCACGCTCGAAGGCAGCGTTTACTACCAACTCCTCGAGGACGTGATCCGGTTCAACCGCGTCGCCTCGTACATCGTCGCCAAGAACAGCGGCACGGAGGAGACGGCGGGCGGCGAGCTCATGGCCCGCGTGAACCTCGGACACGTTCGACCGTACGGCAGCGTGAGCGGCTCGAGCCGCCTGTCCGCGGAGATCACGCGCGACCTCGAACGCGTCGTCGACGTCGAGGGACTGCCGAGCGCTTACCCGCGCTTCTTCGGCTACGCGGGCGTCGACGTCGACATCCTTCCGGGCCTCTTGTTCGGAAACGCCGAGCTCCGCTGGTCCGGGCCGCGCGGCGCGTCTCAAGCGCACTTCTATCTGAACGATTCGGAGACGTACGAGCTCCCCGGCTACGCGAAGCTCGACCTCACGCTCTCGACCGGCCCCTTGCCGATTCTGTCGGCGGACGCGCCGTCGCGGTTCTTGATCTCAGCGCGCAATCTTTTCGGTCCGAAGGTGTTCGAACCCGGTTACGGGGGCGTCGATATCCCACAGTCGGGACCAACGGTTTTCGGTCAGTGGAGGCAGGAACTCTGATGCGGGGGTCGCCTCAATGAGCTTTTTCTCTCAATGCGGAGGATTTCGGAATGAAATCGAGTCGTGTCGTCATCGGTAGGTCCACGGTCATTGCGGCTTTTCTCGCGCTCGGGTGCGGTGACGATGCCGCCGAAGACACCGTAGAAATGCAGCTCGGAGCCACGATTTCGCGAACCGGCACCTCCGCCGTCGGTACCTGGGAAAACGCGCTCGACCTCGCGGCGGCCGACGCCTCCGAAGGTCTGAAGGACGCGGACTACCCGACGAAGGTTCGCTTCGAGTTCAAGGTAAGGGTCGCCGACACCGTCAACGACACCAAGAATACCGTCTCGAAGGGGCGAGAGATGGTTTCCAAAGGCGCCAAGATGCTGATGGTCGGCACGAGCTCCGACGCGGTCGTGCTGAGCGCGCTCGCGTACGACGACGACGACTCGAACGACATCGACGTGCCCGTCGTCTGCATCGCGTGCAGCTCGCCGTCCCTCCACAAACCGGACTTCGTCAACGAAGCCGATCCGGTGCTCCAGGCGGCCAATCGCAACGAGGAGGGCTGGGTCTTCGGCTTGGCGATGGCGAGTACTCACCAGAGCCAGGTGCTGCTCAACATCATTCGGGACATGACGCCTGAGGGAAACGAGCTCGGTGACATCAACGGCGACGGCACCGTTAAGATTTCCACGGTCGCACAGAACGACGGGTTCGGTACGGGGTTCCAGACCGCCCTCGCGGAAAAGCTCACGGACGCCGTCACCTACGAGAAGCTCACGTTCGCCACCACCGAAGACGTGAACGACGAACTGGTGTGGAGCGAAATCGTCGACCAGCTCACGGACGACGAGACGCTCGACCCCATGACCATGGTTTCGGTGACGGACGTCGAACCCGACATCGTCATCGAGTTCGCGTTCCCGAACTTCTCGATCGCCCTCGTGAAGGCCTACGCCGCCGCCAACAAACAGCAGACGTTCCTGCACACCCACAGCATGCGGGAGCGGCCCGTGGTCATTCAGGCCGACGCGGCGCTGAACGGGCACGAAGGAACGTCGTACCTGCCGAGCGACGGCCTATCCGGCGACATGTTCGACGACCATTTTCGCGACGTCTACGGAGTTCGCGAAAGCCAGTGGGACAGCGGCGCCTACGATACGGGCTTCCTCTCGGCGCTCGCGATTCTGGTCGCGTCGAAGGATCTGGACGACCCGGCGAAGGTGACGGGCGAAGCCATTCGCGACGCCATGAAGACGCTCAACGTCGAAAACGGCGAAATCATTCGGCCCGGTCGCGGCCAGTTCGCGAAAGCCGCGAAGCTCATCGCCAAGGGCGATCCGATCAACTACGAAGGCGCGTCGGGCCCTTGCGACTTCGACGAGAACGGACGCGCGCTGAACAAGATCGCGCACTGGCGAGCGGACAATCAGGAAGTCCGAAATCTCGCGACGTACGACTGCATCACCGATCCGAGCTGTCCGAGGATCGAAGAGTGATTCGACCGCCCGCCGGGGGTCGCGCCGGGCGAGCGCCCGAGCGCGGCTCCTCGGAACGGGACTTTCAGGGTGAAACGAGCCTTGCGACGAGCCCCGCGACGAGTCCCGCGAGCACGTCGTCGGCCATGATGCCGACGCCGTTCGGCTTCAGATACTGGACCGCGTCGATGAGGCCGGGCTTCTTGATGTCGAGCACGCGGAAGAGCACGATGGCGAACAGGCACGCCCACATTCCGCCCGGCGCGGCGAGCCCGAGTGCGATGAGCGTCCCGGAGACTTCGTCGACCACGACCGATTGCGGGTCCTCTTCGCCGAGCTCTTCGGCGCTTTTCTGAGCCGCCCACGTGCCGGCGACGGTCACGAGCGCGGTGCCCGTCCAGTAGGCGACCGGGCCGAGCGCGTGGAGCGCGTACGCGAAGGGAAGCGTGCCGAGCGTTCCGACGGTTCCGGGCGCCTTGGGCGCGAGACCGCAGCCGAACCACGTCGAGACGACGCGCGCGGGGCTCATCGAGCGAGCGTCGCGTCCCCCGCGCTCATGGAGGCTCGGCTTCGACGAGCTTGCACGAGTCGGGCCGCGCGACGATCGCGTTCATGTCCGGCGCGATCCATTGCCCCGGATTCCAGCGGAGTTTAGAGCCGTTCGCGAGCACGCCGATGAACGTGACCTGGCACTCGACCACGAAGCGCGCGAGCTTCTCCTCGTCGACGCCTTGGGACGGTTCGCGGTGGAGGCGCAGCGCGAGCGCCGGCTGCGCCCAGAGTCCCGCGACGAGCACGAGCTGATTGTCGAGCCACGTGCGGTAGGGCTGGATGATCGTCGCCTTGTTGTCGTCGAGCGGAGCGCCCGGCTCGCGAGGGAACGGCTCGTTCTCCGTCTTGAAGGCGCAGTGATACCCTTCGAACACGCTCTCGGACGCGCACGCGAGCTTGTTGTAGTCGGCCGTGACGAGTGTGAGAGCGACCGTTGCCTTGCCGCCCACCTTCCACGTGTTCGGCTTCGGCACCGTCGGATCTTTCGGCTCGAAGAGCGCGCCGAGATTCGACCGCGGGATGAGCGTGAGAACGAGAATGATCGCCGCCGCGATCAGAAGCCGCCCGCTGATGACGGGCGTCGGCTCTTCGACGGGCTTCTGCCGCTTGCGACGGCGCCGTCGCTCTTCACGATCTTCGTCGTCGTCCTGGTCCACGTCCACATCGGCCGCCATGGGCTCGGGTTCATAGCAAAAAGTCCCAGCCCGCCCAACCGCTCACTACGCTGTCCCTCGAAATTTCCGCGCTGTGCCCGACTTCTGCGTCCGGGATCACTAGAGAGCCTATGGTATCCTGCCTGTCCTCGCGCGCGGCCGGTGACCCTAGCCCCTGGAGTATTTCATGACGGTTTGTGACAAGCGGGTGCCCCGCATGCTGGCTCTTCTCTCCGGCTTCTGTGCTCTGGGCGTGGCCGGGCTTGCCCAGGCACAGCTCGTGGCCCCCTTTGCGACCGCCATCGACGTGGACCCGCAGTACGTGAACGGGGCGACGGGCGCGACGGACATCGCCTGGGCGGCGGACGGACGGGCCGTCGTCACCACGAGGGGAGGGACCATCGTCGTGCGTCAGGCGAACGGCACGACCGTGCAGCGGTCCGGCGTGTTCTCGAACGTGAGCTCGACGCTCGAGCAGGGGCTGCTCGGCGTCGTCGCCGATCCGTCGATGGCGAACCGCTTTTTCTTCTACGTATCGAATGGTACCGACGCGGCCGACCGGCACCGGGTGTTCCGAGGCGTCCTGAACGCCGACAACACGTTCACCATCGACATGACGCCCATCATCGCGGCGTCGCGCAATCTGGGAACTGGACTCCAGGGACCCGCGAACCACAACGGCGGCGGCATGGTCGTCTACCAGGACCGTCTCTACGTCGGCGTCGGCGACACGGGCCAGAACGCGACGCCGCCCACGAACAAGTACTCGAGCTGCTTGAATCGTCCGAACGGCAAGATCCTGCGCGTCGCTCTCGACGGCACGATTCCGATGGACAACCCGCTCGCCGACGTGACGTCGGTCACGGCCTGCGACGACACGGGACGCTCGGGCGGAGCGTGGACGACCGCGGCTCCGGACCGCCGCATTTTCGCCTGGGGCTTCAGGAATCCGTGGCGCTTCTGGGTCGATCCGATGAGCGGGCGGCTTTGGGTCGGCGACGTCGGCGAGACCACGCGCGAAGAGATTTCGGTGGGAACGGGCGACAGCCACTTCGGCTACCCGTTCTTCGAGGGCAACCAGGACTGGAGCATGTCGGGCGGTTCGCTGCGCCTGCAGAAGACCTGCAATATGTCGTTCGAGCCGAGCCGTCCGTGCACGGCCGCCGTTCACGACTACGACAACAACACCGTCGGGAACTGCGTCATCGGCGGGCTCATCCCCGACGGCTGCGGCTGGCAGACGGCGCTCGGCGGCACTCTTTATCTCTTCGCCGACAATGGTCCCGGCTGGATTCGCGCGCTCACGGTGACGAACCGCATGATGGGCACGGCGTCGTCGACCGCGACTACCGTCGGAACCTTCGCCAACACCGGGCCTGCCTCCATCCGGATGGGTCCCGATGAGTCGCTGTACGTGGTCATGAACCGCGGTAACTCCGTCTATCGTTTCACGCCGCGTGATCGCACCGGCTGCGCCGGCATGGGAGGCATGGGCGGCGCCGGCGGTATAGGCGCCGGCGGTCGCGGGGGAAGCTCGGGCAGCGGCGGCATGTCCGGTGGAATCGGCGGTCAGGGAGCCACGGCCGGTGTCGGCACTTCGGGCTCGGGCACGGGCGGAGCCAGCGGCGGACAGGGCGGCACGAGCGATTCGGGCGGCAGCTCGGCGGGCGGCGCGGCAGGCGCCGGCGTGAGCGGCTCCGGACAAACGACGGGTGGCGCTCCGAGCGGCGGCGCGGGCGGAAGCGGAGGCGCTCCGGTCGGAGGCGGTCCCGGCGCCGGCGTCGGTGCGACGGGTACGAGCGGCACGTCCGGCGACGACGGCGGCGACGGCGGCTGCGGCTGCCGCGTCTCGAGCGCGAGCGGCGCGGGCTATCTCGCGCTGGCGCTCGGTCTGCTCGCGGCGTTCGTCCTGCGCGTGCGCCGTCGCGGAGGCGACTGATGCGTTCCAAGACGGCGCTGGCGAGCCTGCTCGCCGGCCTCGGCGCGTGCACGCTGCCAGGCGTCGCTCACGCCCAGCTCGCGGCCGCGTTCGCCGACGCCGTCACCGTCGATACGGAGTACCTCACGGGCGCGAACAGCGCGACGGATATCGCGTTCTCGGCGGACGGGCGGGCGGTCGTGACGCTGAAGGGCGGCACGATCGTCGTGCGCCGCGCCGACGGCACGAAGAACATGCAGATGGGCGTGTTCGGCAACGTCGACACCCAGTCCGAAAAAGGTCTGCTCGGCGTCGTCGCGGATCCCGGGGTCGCGACGAACAACACCTTCTATTTCTACGTTTCGAACGGCTCGAACGCGAACGACAAGCACCGCGTCTACCGCGGCGTGCTTTCCGCCAACGACACGTTCACCATCGACATGGCCGATCCCGTCATCGCCGAGATGAACGGCGTCGGGCCCGGGCTCCGCGGTCCGGCGAACCACGACGGCGGCGGGCTCTTCATTCACGAGGGACAGCTCTACGTCGGCGTCGGCGATACCGGCGCCAACGCGACGCCGCCCACGAACAAGTTCTCGAGTTGCCTGAACCTCGGAAATGGCAAGATCCTGCGCGTCAACCTCGACGGCAGCGTGCCGACGGACAATCCGCTCGTCGGCGAGTCCATGGTCACCTCGTGCACGAGTACGGGCGGCGATTGGGGAACCGCGGCTCCGGATACCCGGGTTTACGCGTGGGGTTTTCGCAATCCGTGGCGCTTCTGGGTCGATCCCCACACCGGACTCATGTGGATCGGCGACGTAGGCGAGACGACACGCGAAGAGATCTCGGTCGGTCGCGGCAATCAGCATTACGGCTATCCCTTCAACGAAGGCACCAGGGAGTACGGCGAGCTCGACGGCAAAGACTGCATGACAGGCTTCGCGCCGGGTCGCGAGTGCACGCCGCCCGTCTACGATTACGGTCGCGCGGACGGAGCGAACTGCGTCATCGGCGGCCTCATTCCCGAAGGTTGCGGCTGGACCAATGCGTTCGACGGCAAGCTCTACTACTTGTTCGCCGATCACGGCGCGCGTTGGGTTCGCGCGCTCGAAGTGCGTCCGGATCGCACGGGAGTCGTATCGACGACGGCCGTCGAATTCGGAACGTTCGGTAACGGCCCGGCGTCGTTCCGCCAGGGACCCGACGGCGCCTTCTATCTCGTTCACGACGGTGCGGGCGCCGTCTATCGTTTCGCGCCCACGAACCTCTCGGGTCCGGACTGCATGGGCGGCATGGGTGGAGCCGGGGGCACGGGCGGAAGCGGAGGCGCCGGAGCGACGGGCGGCTCGAGCGGCGGCGGTGGCGTGGGGGTCACGGGCGGCAGCGCAACCGGCGGCTCTTCGGGCGCTGCCGGGCGCGGCGGGACGAGCGCGGGAAACGGCGACGCCGGTGCGGGCGGCGGTTCGGACGACGACGGCGGCTGCGGCTGCCGCGTGGCCGGTCGCTCTCTGCAACCGTTCGCCTTCGCGCTCCTCGCGCTCGGTGTGGCGGCCGCCTTCGCGCGTCGCCTTCGCTAGAGTTACGGGCAGCCGGTGAGCGACGTGATCCACTGATCGATCACGTCCGTGCCCGAGTCGTCGACCACGGTGGTTCCGATCTGCGGCATTTGCAGCATCGGATCGCGGGTGTGCATGCGCAGCGAGAGCACGGAAGCTCCCGGATTACCCGGCGTGATGCGGAGCGCTCCCGCGACGCCGAGATCGCCCTTCTCGGGCATGGCGTTGCAGAGGTTCATCTCCGCGAACGGTGTCGAGAACCGGGCGTCGAAGCCGGTGAAGTTACTGCCGGGACGGTGGCACATCGAGCAGTTCGATTGGAGGTACGAGCGCGCGCGCTCCGTGAGCGCGGCGTCGCCGGTCGGGCTCGGGTACGCCGGACGGCGCGGGGGGGGCGCGCTGAAAAGCCCGATGTGCTCGAGCGTATCGAGCTGATTGCCGGTGACGCCGTTCGGGTAAGTGAAATCGGTGTTGAGCTGCGAGGTTTCGGGGCCGAGAGCGACGCCCGCGGGCGTCGTGTGACATTGCAGGCACTGCTGGCGGCTCGGAAAGTGCCAGACCTGCATGCCGTTCGGGCCCTGGACCTCGGCGTCGTACCCCTCGACGTTCGACGCCAGGAGATCGGCGTCGGTTTGATCGTCGCGCCACTGGTAGCTGTAGCCCCAGAAGTCGAACTCACCCGCGCGCACGAGCAGTCTGGTTTCGACGAGCTTCTCGCCGAAGGCGAACGTTTTGACGAAGACCGTACCTACCGGGAAGTTCCAGTCGCCTTCGTCTTCGTAGGTGCCGCCCATGTCGACGGGCGCGCACGCGTCGGGATTTCTCGCGCAGTCTTTGACGTCGATGGTCGCGCCCGGGGGGAGCGCGAAATAGCGCGTCTTGGCCGCGGCGTCGGACCAGAGAGGGCTCGAAACGGAGTAGGGGATGAGCGTTGCCGCCGGACGTTTCGGATCGCTCGGATCGACGCAGCCGGTGGCGCTGAGCAGCATCGCCGCCTCGCTCTGGGACGCCGGCGCGAGGCACGTCTGCCCGGTGGGGCGCGCTTCGAGCCCCCACGTGGGCGCCGAGCCGCCCGAGCCGCCGGAGCCGCCGGGTGCATCGCCCGCGCCGCCGCCAGTCGAAGCGCCGCCGTTCCCGGAGCCCGCGCCACCCTGCGGCGCGCTGCCGCTCGTGCCAGCGTCACCCGACGTACCACCGCTCGCGTTCGTGCCGCCGCTCGGAGCTCCGCCCGTCTGCGTTCCCCCGTCTTCCGCAGGGGACTCGCCGGTACAGCCGAGAAGAAGGAAGGCCAGGCCGAGGCCGATCGGCGCTTTGAACACGGTCCCGCAGCTTACCTCGAAACCGACGCTTCCGACACCTCGAGAAGCTAAGAGCAGCGCGCGAACTCCGCCGCGTGGAGCGCTTTCCCGAGAGCTTCGTGGCCGAGCTTTCCGAAATGCAGACCGTCGTTCTTCTCGAGAGTGAAGCGAGGACAGAGTCTTTCGGGGTCGCCGCAAGAAAGGAGCGCGTAAGCGTCCACGACCACGTTGACGTCGCCGCGCGAGGGACCAGCGAGGATCCAGGTGTTCAGCGTCCGCGTCGCCGCACCGCGGCGAGGATTGTAGTACTTGGCGAAACCGCCCCAAGGCGCGACCGTGACGGCGACGACCCGGAGCCCGCGCGCGCGGCCGGCCGCGTAGAGCGCGCCGAGGTCCGTCTCGATTTTCGTCACGGTGCGCCCGGCTGTTTCGTCGCTGTAGAGGTCGTTGACGCCTCCGAACACGACGAGGTGCGTGAACGCGCCCTCGGGATCCGCGAGCATGGCGTCGAGCTGGCGCTTCATTTGATTGACCATCGCGCCGCCTTTCGCAAAGTTCACGAATCTGCTGCGGGGCGAGTGTTTTTCGAGATATCGCACGTAGCCGCCGCCGACGCGCGTGTCGGTCAGCGAATCGCCGATGAGCGCCACGCGGCATGGGCGCAGCTCGGCTGGTGCGCTGTGTGGCGGCGTTGCACTCGGCGCCGGCACGGCTGCGGTCGCGCTCGGTGCGGCTGCGCTCGGTGCGGTTGCGCTCGGTGCTGCGCTCGGCACCGTTGCACTCGTGTTCGGAAGCGACGACGGGCGAGGCTCGAGCGCGGACGCGACGCTCGCGTCGGGGGCGGCGGCAGGCCGTTCGGCCCGAGCTCCCGACTCGCAGCTCGTCGCCGCCAAGAGGATCGCGAAAAGCGTTCGCATGACGGCCGAGCGTAGCGCGCTCGGCCGTCGCCGGGCGACGCTAGATGGGTTCGCCGTCGCACGTCACGAAGGCCTGCGCGCGCTCTGCCGGCGCGCCGGTGCCTACGAAGCGGATGAGCTGGCGCTCGGCGCTCGGGCAATGCGAAACCAGGGCCGGCGAGCCGACGCCGCGATCGGGCTCGACGTAGCAATAGCCGTCGCCGGTGGCGGCTTCTTCGAGCGAGCTCCGGCAAGCCCCGGCCTGCGCGCCGACGAGCTCGGGAATCTCGCACAAGCAATAGCTCGAGCATTCGACGCCCGTCGGGCCTCCGCAGAAACCGCGAAACGCGAGCTCGTCCTCGATGGCCTCCCGCGCAGAGGACGACGCGGGGCCGCTCCGCGCGCTCGGATCGCACGAGCACCCGTTCGTTTCGAGGCGCGCCTCGACCACCGTGCAGGCGAGCGAGCCGTCGGAATCGAGTGGAAGCGGCCGGGGCAAGCAGGGCAAGCCCAACACATCGTGAAAGCGGCGAACGAGCGCGGATGCGGCGGGGTTGTAGCCGTAGTCGGGGTCACTCGTGAGCGTGCCCTCGGCTCTCGTGTTCTTCGGACAGATGCTCGTCACGACGGCGTTGTCTCCGAGGGCCTTCAGCACTTGGAGCTGCCGGACCGCGGGGTAGGCCTTCGCGTGGGTCTGAACCCCGTCACCGCCTCCGCTGTAGTCGCACGTGGGCCGCGCGTAGCTCGACTCGCTCGCGTTACAGTCGCAGCCGTCCTGATTCGCCATCGTGCAGGGGACGTCGGGCTCGATGTCGAAGATGCACGCGTACTGGAGATCATCTCCGTTGGTGGCTTGCTCGCTGCCGTTGATGGCGTTCGGCAGCCCCGCGCTCGTCGGGGCCGCGATCCTTGCCGCCGCTCCGAGGAGGGGATGCTCGGCGCCGAGCGGGCGCGGATCGACCGACTCGATCATCAACGGATCGAGCGGTGGAACGCCGACGTCCGGATCGCCGAGGATCACGTCCCAGCGATTGGGCGTCGCGCCGTGCAACCCGGCGGCGTCCAGGTACCGGAGACCGCGGCCCGTGAGGCTCGCTTCGTCGGCGAGGTCTTGCCAGGGCACGCCGACGATGCCCGCGAGGATCACGAGCGCCGGCGAGCGTGCCGGCGTTCCGTCGGCGCCCGGCGTGTAGATGGGGTTCGTGACCTCCGTGGTCCCCGAGGGGCCGGGGTCACGCAGTGCGATCCGTGGCGCCGTGAGCGCGTCGACGTAGCGCTGCCACGGATAGAGGAGCTCGAGGCCGAAGCGCCGCTTCTGATCGTAACAGCGGAGATTCGTGCTGTCTTCGGCGGGCGACAGGGAGTGTCCGGCGTTACACGCCACGTCCGCGTCGTAGCGGCAGCCTTGCGGCGCCGGGAAGTCCGGCACGTCGAGCAATACGCAAGGAATGCAGCAGCGATACACGTTCGGATCTTCCGGATGCCCGCAAGCGTCCGAGCCGCGCGGCATCGGTATCCGGCGGCCGACGAGCCAGCCCTGCTGGCCGTTCTCGTCGTTGATGGAGCAATCGTTTTCGTCCGTCAGCATGACGATCGCGAGCAGCGAATCGGGACGAAGAAACGAGGCGCGTTGCCGGAGGACGATCTCGTTGATGGGGCCGCGTGCGCTGACGTTGTTGTTCACCGTGATCTGACTCACGGGCTCCGGATCGATCAAGAAGCGGTACCAGGCTTCGAGGGACGACTCGTAGCCGCAGCCGCGCTCGCCTGCCGCGACGATGTGATTCGTGAAGTTCTCGACGAAGTCGTCTGCGTTCGTTTCGTGGCTCGAGCGGTCGGGATGGGGATCGGGTGAGGGGCGCTCGGTGCGCGGATCCCACAACAAAAATCCCTGATTTTGGTAGGAGTAGAGGCCGCTCCGCACGGTCGGTAGGAGCTGCGCGGCGTCGTTGAGGGCGCGCGGGGGATCGTCGCTCGGAGCGAGCACGCACACGTCGCCGCCGTGGTTTCCCAAGCTCGAGGTGACGATGCCGATGTGGATGTCCTCGACGGGCTCGAACTCGGGCGTGCCGGCGGCGCACCCCGTCGAAGCCGTGCCGCTCGTCGCGTTGCCGTTTTCGTCGACACAGAACGGATCGACGAGTCGCTGCATGAGGACGGGCACCGCCTCGGCGAGCAGCCGTTGTTTGTCCGCCATCGAAATTGAGTTGTCGATCATGAACAAGAGATCGACCTTGTCGACACCGTGTCGGGGTATGGGGCGCACGAGCATGCTCGTGGGAGCTCCGCCGCGGCTCGAGCCGCCTTGCCCGCTGGTTCCGGCGGTTCCGCCGCCCGCCGTGCCACCGGAACCGCCGAGGCCGCTCCTTCCCCCGGAGAACCCGCCGTCGTCGCCGGAGTCTCCGCTGTCACCGTCCCCGCCGCCGCCATGGCTGATGCTCTTCCCTGCGCAGGCTGAAAGCCCACCGAGGCAGAGGGACAGCGCGAGCAGCATTCCGGCCGTTGCCCCGAATCTCCCTTGGGTCATTACCCGCCTCGGTGGCGCTCCGGGGCGATTTCGGCTCAGCCGGAAAGGCGAGGATCCCTGAAGGCTTGCGCCTCCACGGGGGCGCTTCCCCCGAGCGAGACTAGCGGTTCGCCGAACGGCGCCGCTCGCGCTCGAGCGCCGCGAGCCGCGTGACGACGCCGCGAGCGACGATTTCGAGCACGCGTTCGACGACGGCACGTCGCTTCTTCGGATCGCCGCCGTAGTCGATGTGACTGCGAGCGCTCTTCCCGCGAGGAAGGCGTCCGAGCGCCGTGCAGCGGACGCGGAGCACCCCGTGGGATTCGCTGACGGCGAGCTCTTCGACGACGACGCGGTACTCGATGCGCGCGTCGCGGCCCGCGCCCCAATCCGCGCGCCGGGCCGCCCGCTTCAACATGTGACGAAAATGGCGCTCGAGGGCAGCGGCGCTCTCGACACTTTCGGGGAAGACCAGCGCGTCGAGCTCGACCCTCGGGCGGCCGGGGTTTTTGGCGCGACCAATGCCGGGCGCGACGGGCACGGCGTCGGAGGGCGCGTCCGGTCCGGCCGCCGCCGAGCTCGTCACGAGGACGGCGGCGAGCCCGACCGAGGACCGGAGCCACGAACGCCGCGAAAACCGCGTGTGCGAAAGCCACATCACGCACAGTTCAATAACGGAGCTCGGCTCGGCGGGCCAAGTTGAAGTACGGTGGCATGGCGCACTTGCCCTCCCCGTCCGATCCCGTCGATCGCGATGCTCTCGGGCGAAGCCTCGACGTCGACGTCATCGTCATCGGCGGGGGGGTCAACGGCACGGGTGTCGCGCGCGACTGCGCGCTGCGTGGCATGCGCGTCGCGCTCTTCGAACGCAACGATCTCGCGTTCGGGGCGAGCGGCAATTCGAGCGGTATGATTCACGGGGGGCCGCGCTATCTCACGGCCGATCCGGACGTGACGTACAGCTCGTGCCTCGACTCGGGGCACATCCAACGCATCGCCCCGCATCTCCTGTTTCGCATTCCGTTCCTCACGCCCGTGTTCGGCCGCCAGGGAGAGCCGCGGGCCGAGACGGTGCTCTCCGCTTACGACGCCTTCTTCGACGTCTACGACCGTTACCAGCCGCTCAAGCGCGGCAAGCCGCACGTGCGCCTGCGCGCTTTCGAAATGCGCGAGCTCGAGCCGGGGCTCGCCGACGGCGTGTACGGCGGCGTGTCGTTCGACGAGTGGGGCATCGACGGCGCGCGCCTGTGCGTCGCGAATGCGGTCGATGCGCACGAGCTCGGCGCCGAAATTCGCGTGCACACGACCGTGACCGACGTGCTCCGCCGCGACGACGGCCGCGTCTGCGGCGTTCGGTTTCGCGATCGTCGAAGCGGAGCGACGGGTCAGCGCACCGCCGCGTTCGTGGTGAACGCGACGGGCGCGTGGGCGCCCATCACGGCGACGCTCTCCGGGCTCACTCCGACCGCGGCGCGCCTGCGTCCCGGCAAAGGGATTCACGTGTTTCTCGACCGGCGGCTCACGAACTACGCCATCGTGACGAACGCCATCGACGACCGCCAGGTCTTCCTCATGCCCTGGCAGAACGTGAGCGTGCTCGGCACGACGGATGACGACTACTTCGGCGATCTCGACGACGTGGTCGCGACGAGCGACGAGGTTCGCTACCTGTTTCAGGCCGTCGCTCGCGTTTTTCCCTCGATCTGGCAGGCCCGCGCCATCGGGACCTGGGGCGGCGTGCGGCCCACGCTCTACGAGTGGGGTCCGAACGAGGACGAGTTGTCGCGCGAGCACGCGATCGTGGACCACGCCGAGCACGGAGCGGACGGCCTCTACTCCATGATCGGCGGCAAGCTCGCGAGCTACCGCATGTTCTCGGAAGCGATGACCGACGTGCTCGCGCGCCGCCTGCGCGTGCGCACTGCTTGCCGCACCCACACGGCGCCGCTCCCCGGCGGCGACGACAGCGTCGACCCCATGCAGCTCGTCGTGAAGGGCGGCATGGAGGCCGTGACGGCGACGCGTCTCGAGTACCGCCACGGCGGCCGCTCGCTGCGCGTGCTCGATCGCATGCTCCAGGAGCCGCGCGAGGCCGCCGTGATCTGCCCGTGCGAGCCGGTGACGGAGGCCGAGGTGCGCTACGTCGTCACGCACGAGTTCGCGCAGACGGTCGAGGATGTCGCGCGCCGGACGCGGCTCGGCCTCGGCGCGTGCGGCGGCCAGCGCTGTGCCGCGCGCTGCGGTCGGCTCGTCGCCTCGCTCACGGGCCGGTCGCCGCGCGACGGGCTCGCGATGGCGGAGGAGTTTCTCTCGGGCGCGGCGCGCCGGCGCGCGCCCGCCGTGGGACCCGATCAGGCTCGCCACGAGGCGCTGAACCTCGCGGCGCTGCGCGCGCAGCTCGGCCGCGCTCCGGGCGGAGGCGGAGCGCGTTCGTGAACGCGCGGCGCGTCGCCGTGATCGGGGCGGGCGTGTCCGGCGCCGCGGCGGCGTGGACGCTCGCCCGGGGCGGCGCGCGCGTGAGCGTGATCCACGACCGAGCCGGCTCGAGCGCGCTCTACGCGGGGGCGCTCGACGACGAACCGGACGGCTCGTCCGCAGGGCTCGACGCCGAGGCGCGCGCCTTCGCGGACGCGCTCGGAATCTGGAGGCTCGGCGCGGTGACGCTCGCGACGCGCGAGGGCGTCGTGCGTGCGGCGAGCGGTTCCGACCGCGCTCTGCTCGATCTCGCCGGGCTCGCGGGCAAACACGTGGCGGTCGCCGACGTGGCGCGCGACGACTGGGACGCGCCGCTGCTCGCGGGCACGCTCGCGGCGAGCCCGTGGGCCGAGCGCACCGGGACGCGATTTTCGGCGGTCGCCGTGGCCGCGATCCGGCGCGGTCACGAACGACGCATCACGAGCCACGACTTCGCCGCGCTCCACGACGACGCGGAACGTCTGACTGCGCTCGCAGCGGTGCTCGAAGCGTCGAGGGGCGAGCACGACGCGTGGCTCCTCGGCCCGTGGCTCGGCACGACGCCGCAAGCGCTCGAGCGGCTCGGCGGCTCGGTCTCGGTCCCTGTCGGGGAAGCGACGTCGGCGATGGGCGGAGCCGCGGGAGCGCGTTTCGAGAACGCGCGCGACGCGCTCTTTGCTGCGAGCGCGATCGAAACCGCGCGCGCGCGTGTGCTCGGCGTCGAGCCGCGCGGCGACGGCTGGCTCGTGCGCTTCGAGGCCGACGAGCGCTCGGAGGACGAGCTCGAGGCCGCGGCGGTCGTGCTCGCTTCGGGCGGCGTCGCGGCGGGCGGAATCCGGTTCGTCTGGGATCCCGTGCACGGCGCTCACGGGTTTCGTCTCGGCTTCGAAGCGCCCGTCGAGCTGGCCCTCGACGGCGAGCCGGGCGCCGGAAGCGGGTCGCTCTACGGCCCGAGCCTCGACGTGCGGGGGCTCGGCGTGCTCGAGCGCGTCGGCGTGCACTCGGACGGTCGCTGCGCCGTTTTTCGTAGCGGTGAAACGGCCGCGGGGCTCTTCGTCGCGGGGGACGCGCGCGCGGCGCGCCCGCGCACGGTGCTCGAAGCCCTGAGGAGCGGCGTCGAGGCGGGGCGCGGCGCATTGCTCCTTTCGCACGCCTAGGGTAACTCGGCGGCATGGCCGTCCGCTCTCTCGATTCGTTCGCCACGCGCTCCGAGCTCAGCGTCGGGGGCAACAAGTTTTCGTACTTCAGTCTTCCGAAGCTCGCCGCCGCGCTCGGGCGCGATCTCTCGAAGCTTCCGTTCTCGCTCCGGATCCTGCTCGAGAATCTCTTGCGCAACGAGGACGGCAAGGCCGTCGTCAAAAAGGACATCGAGGCGCTCGCGAATTGGCAGCCGAAGGCCGAGCCGGACACCGAGATCGCGTTCTATCCCGCGCGTGTCGTGCTCCAAGATTTCACGGGCGTGCCCGCCGTCGTCGACTTTGCCGCGATGCGCGACGCCATGACCAAGATGGGCGGCGATGCGAAGCGCATCAACCCGCTCTTTCCCGCGGAGCTCGTCATCGATCACTCGGTGCAGGTCGACGCGTACGGAACCGCCGACGCGCTCGTTCGAAACACCAAGAACGAATACGAGCGCAACCAGGAACGGTACGTGCTCCTCCGCTGGGCGCAAAAGGCCCTCGACAACTTCCGCGTGGTTCCGCCGTCGACCGGCATCGTGCACCAGGTGAACCTCGAGTACCTCGCGCGCGTGATCTTCGACGCCGAAGGCGTGCTCTACCCGGACACGCTCGTGGGCACCGACAGCCACACGACCATGGTGAACGGGCTCGGCGTGCTCGGTTGGGGCGTCGGCGGCATCGAAGCCGAGGCCGCCATGCTGGGGCAGCCCATCAATCTGCTCGTCCCGCAGGTGATCGGCTGTCGATTGCACGGTGCGCTTCCGGCAGGCACGACGGCGACCGATCTCGTGCTCACGATCACGCGTTTGCTTCGCGACAAGGGCGTCGTGTCGAAGTTCGTCGAGTTCTACGGCGCCGGGCTCGACAAGCTGCCGCTCGCCGATCGCGCGACGATCGGCAACATGAGCCCCGAGTTCGGTTCGACGTGTGCCATCTTCCCGATCGACTCCGAGACGCTCGCGTACATGGCGCTCACGGGTCGCAACCCCGATCGCCTCGCGCTCGTCGAGGCTTACGCGCGGGCGCAGGGCCTGTTCCGCGAAAAGGGCTCGGCGGACCCCGTTTACACCGACACCCTCGAGCTCGACCTCGGCAGCGTCGTTCCGACGCTCGCCGGCCCGCGACGCCCCCACGACAAGGTGGCGCTCACCGACGTCCGCAAGTCGTTCGCGAAGGCGCTGCCGGAAATGGCGCTTGCCGCCAAATCGAAGAAGGGCGCGCCGCCTCCCACGCCGGCCGATGTCTCGCTCGATACGACGGTCGAAACGTCGCTCGACGGCACGAGCTTCGAGCTCAAGCACGGCAGCGTGGTCATCGCTGCGATCACGTCGTGCACCAACACCTCGAACCCCTACGTGCTCATCGGCGCAGGGCTGCTCGCGCGCAACGCCGTCGAGAAGGGTCTCGCCGTCAAACCCTGGGTCAAAACGAGCCTCGCGCCCGGTTCGAAGGTCGTGACC
>DASUTR010000517.1:0-2622 GCA_036374535.1 Polyangiaceae bacterium | reverse complement strand
CCAAGGTGGTGATGGTGAAACGCGTGGTTGCCGGCTGTTTCGCCGCGGGGGTCGCCGGGGCGCTTTCGGCGTGCATCGCGGAGAGCCCCGTCGTGGGGAGCGAGGTGGGAGGGGTGGACGGGAGCGGGACGATCGCGCTCGTGGGCAGCGTGCGCTTTCGCATTTCTACGATGGCTGCCGACCCATTCAGTGAATTTCCGCCGCTCTGCATGGGGGGCGAACTTCCGATGAACGCAGGCGGGACGCTCGCATGCAACGTTCTCTCGGCGCGCGTCCCGGAATCGGGGGAGTGCTCGTGCGAAGCGCCGCGTAGGGCCGTGAGCTCTGAACTGCGACGGAGCTACCTCGAGGCGCTCGATATCAACGGCCGGTGCGGCTTCGGGACGGGCGTTGACTGTGCCGCGCTTTGTATCTGTGAGGAACCGCGGGCGGTCGGTGCGAGCGCGAACGATTGTCTGAACAATCGAGAGACGTCGGAATCGAGCACGGGGTGGTGTTACGTGGATCCCTCGCGCGGTATCGGGGCGCCGGCGCTCGTCGCTGATTGTCCCGCACGCCCGGCGTTCATGCTTCGAGTGCTCGACATAGAACCCGATACGACCTACGGCCTCGCGTGCGCGGGCGGCATGCTGCGTCGAGAGGATACGGCCCCTGGCAGCGGCGCGACGGGCGACTCGTGTTTGCCGAGCCAGGAACGACGTGTCGACTTCCAAGGCTTTGCGCTGCAGGAGGTGACGCTGGATCTCGGGACGCCGGAGTGCCAGACGAACCTTTGTCTGGTCAATCACTTCCAAGGCAGAGCGAGCTGCCCGTACGGGCAAGCGTCACCGTTGGACGCCGATACGGGTCCGAAGTGTTTCCTCCCCGGCGAGGATGCGTTCGTCGACGGGCCGGTCGACCCACAGCTCGTGGAACGGCGCGCTGACGACAACGCGATCTGTAGTTGCCGCTGCGACGGGCCCGGGCCCGGCCCGTTCTGCACGTGTCCAGAAGGCATGCGCTGCGAGCCGTTGATTCCCGGTGCGGGTGTTCCCGGCGAAGACGAGTATGTCGGCTCGTTCTGCATCAATGCGGGAACCCGCTACGACCCCACGCAGCCTCCGGCCGCGAACACCTGCACTACGTTCGAGATGAACTGTGGCGAACCGCGTCCGTACTAGTTACGACGAAAGGCGGAGGGCCATGCACGTTTACTACTGCAGACTGGAGGAGAACATGAAGTGGTCGGCGCGTGCCCATCGAATCGCAGGCGTCATGATTCTCGTCATCATGTCCGGGTTCGCCTCGGGTGGCTGCGAGGAGAGTCCCATCGTCGGAGGAGACGACCTGTCGTTCCGACACGTTCCCCGAACGGTGCACTATCTCACTCGTGTGCTCGAACTCGAGGCAGGCACGGAGCAGGTGTGCATCGACGCGCGCGTGCCTCTTCCCACGATGTTCGGATCGAGCTGCGCGCTGTATTCGATTCGACAGACCGAGCAAGGCTCGTGCGCCTGCGACCGGCCGGGTCAGGGTTACGCCGACACGACCGTCCGATTCAATCTCATGGACGCCGGCCTCTCCGACGCCGGTAACTTCGACGACTTCTGCGTCTGCGCGGTGACTTCCGTAGCCGGCGAACTCGCTGCTTGCGAGAACGATGTCGTGGTTCCGCCGGGAACGACCGGTTTTTGCCTGGTCTCGCCCGAACGGGGATGGGGCTCGCCGGAGGTGGGCGCCGGCTGCGAAGGGTCTACGCTCCGGCTTCTCGGCGCAGCGCGGCCGGACGAACCTTCGACTCTCTTGTTGGCGTGCCTCGGCGGCGAAACGCTCGATTTCACCGCGCCGGCGCTGAACGGTCGAGTCGGCGATCCCTGCGTTCCGAGCCTCGAAGGAAGCAGCGTCTTTTCGGGAAGCCACGCGTTGGATATGGCCGTGGAAACGGCTTCTCCCGCCTGCGAAACGGGTATCTGCCTCGTGAATCATTTTCAGGGTCGCGTGAGTTGTCCCTACGGCCAGACGCGCGAGCAGGCGGAACGTTCCCCCGAGTGCTTCTTGCCGTGGTCGGACGCTGCGGTCGGCGTAGCTGTCGCCCCGCAACTCGCAGGCCGCCGCGCACGGGATGCAGCGATCTGCACGTGCATGTGCGACGGACCGGATGCGGCCTTCGGGTATTGTGACTGCCCCGAGGAGATGGAGTGCGTGCGAGGGCCCGAGTGGGTTGGCCTGCCCGGCGACTACGGCGACGTCACTGCAAGGTTCTGTGTGCCGAAGGGCAAGGAGTATCGACCGTCGCGTTCACTCGATGTCGAGGCCTGCGACAGGAATTCGATGAACTGTGGCGATCCGCGGCCGTACTGAGCTCTTCGCCGCGTCCGTCGCGCTGATCGCCACGTCGATGGCCGGACCGGTGTGCGCCGAGCCACCGCACCGCGCCGCGCTCGTCGTGACGCGCGACGATGGATCCCGCGATTGTCTGGACTCCGAGGCGCTCGCTGAACGGGTGGAAACGGTAGCGGGTAAGCGGCTGTTCACCGCGACCGCGAGCGAACGGCGTTCGACCTGGGTACAGGTCGAGTTCGTGCGCTCAATCGCGGGGTACCGCGCCGTGATTTCGGCGCACGGCGAGCGGGAGGGGACGAG
>DASUTR010000516.1:0-18175 GCA_036374535.1 Polyangiaceae bacterium | reverse complement strand
CCCTTCGCAGGAACACGAGCGCGCTTCGAGCCTCGAGGCCGCGCAAGGCTCAGTTGGGTGGGCGGCGGCCCAATCGGGCGCCCAATTGGGCGTTGGCTCATGCGCGAGCCGCGACACGCACGCAAAGCTCGTCATGCTTCGTCAACGGCCGGGGACCAATGCAGCCGATCGCCATGACGTGCGACCAGGCGATGTCGTCGAAGTTGGCAGCCGGCTTGCGTTGCTCTGCGCGATCCTCGGACCTACGGGGAGCGTAAAGGAGCTCGTAGCCGCTTGACGGTCCGACGGCGAAGCGGCAACTAACGTCCGTGATCTTGCCGGCACGCGTGAAGCACCGCTCGATCGCGCTTCTCGTCGGGCTGTCGATGGTGCGCACGGCCCAGGCCGAAGAGTCGCCGGAATCCGCGGAGTCGCTCTTTCTTCGCGCCCGTGCGGCGATGAAAGCTTCTGACTGCACGACGGCGGTTCCGCTCCTCGAGCAGAGCCACACGCTCGAGCCGGCGCTCGGAACGCGCTTCAACCTGGCGATTTGCGAAGCGCGCGTCGGCAAGTTGACGCAAGCGGCGGAACATCTCCGCTCGGTCATCGAAGCCTCCGCGCCCGGCAACGAGCGCCGCACGCACGCCGAACGAGCCCTTCAAGATCTCTTGCCGCGCATTCCGCGACTCATCATCGAGATCGACGAGGCACGACAGACGCTCGAAAGCGTTCGCGTCGACGGCACGCCGCTCGAGGGGCTCCGCGCGAACGAGCCGCTCTCCATCAATCCCGGCGTCCACGAGATCGAAGTCATTCTGACGAACCACACGCGGCAGAGCCGGCGGTTCACCGTCGCCGAACGGCAGGTCTACACGTGGTCGGTGGGCGGGACTTCCACGACAGCGAGCTCTCCTCCAACACAAGCCGAAGGCACGGATTTTGGCGCTCAACCTTCACGAGCGCCCGAGGAGCGGTCGTTCGTTTGGACGACGCAACGAACGGCTGCCGTGATCGCAGGTGGAGCGAGTCTCGCCGCGTTCGGCATCGGCACCGGTTTCGCGCTGAGCGCGCGGTCCATCTACGACACGTCGGAAGGCGACTGCTCAGCCGGCGATGTCTGCAAAAATCTGGATGGCATCGAAGAGCGGGACCGCGCGCGACAGCACGGTAGCATCGCGACCGTGGCCTTTACGGTCGGTGTCAGCGCGGCGGTCGCTGCAGGGGTACTTTGGTTCACGGGTGCACCTCGCAAGGCCGCCGCGTCACCATCCCTCGAGGTGGGCGCGACGTGGACGGGCTCCGTTTCGCGCCCGAGCGGCGTCGAACTCGTCGTAACGGGCAGTTACTACTGAGCCATGGAGTGAACGTGGGTCTCGAAGCTCTTGCCGTTCGAAGGCGGCCAGGGGGTGCGGGCGCTTGGTCTCGAGCGCACTGCGCGTGCACTCGAACACACAACGAATGGCGCCACCCTTTCCACCTCGTTGCGGCCGATGAGCGGGGTCGCTCGCTCCGATGATCGAAGGAACGATGTGGAACGCAGCACACAGTGCGCTGCTGGCAATGGGTAGAAAATCCGCGAGGAGCGCGCCATGCGCGACATGGCACACCGATTGCTGATGGGGGCGTGCTTGCGAGGCTCGGAGGCCCGCGAGGCACAAAGGAGTGGAACCATGAAGCGAATCATCATCTCGTCCATCTTGGCCGCGAGCTCGTTGGGCGCATCGACGGCCGTCGCTGGCCTCGGCACCGACTGCGTCACGTCGGGTCAATCCCAACCGTACAGTAACGCGGGCAACGGGCGGAAGATCAACACGTCGACCACGAGCACGAGCACGTTCATTTGCATGGGGGTAAGCTCCGGACCGTTTGCTGCACGGAGCGTCACGGTCGTCGATCTCAGTCCGAGCGCCGTCAGCTGCTACCTGCAGCGATCGAATAGCTCCGGTCAGGTCACTTGGTCGAGCCCGACCGTCAGCTCCTCGGGCTCTTCGAGCACGCTCCAGGTTCTGTCCTTTCCATCGCCGGGAGGAAGCGGCGACATCTACGGAATCACCTGCACCATCCCGGTCGACGGGGGGTTGGGCTTGCGCAGCGGCATCGTGTCCTACGACGTGAACTAGAGCCACACGAAACGGCGGAGCCGCTGACCGAAACCGAGTCGATTCGAGCGACGAGATTGGAGAGTTCCGTGAGTAAGACGATCGCGGTGTTGGGCCTGCTCGCGCTACTCGCGCTGACGGCCTGGTTCGTGCGAAGCACGGGCGTAGCAAAAGCCGAGAAGCAGCCCGTGAAGCGACTTGCGCTCGACGAGGTTCGGTCCGCGGCGCCCGCTCGCGCGGCGGCGGCGAACGGCGGAACGAAGGTCATCGTGCTGCCCGTCGCGGTGAGCTCGGCGGGGGGCGTCGCGGAGGAGGCACCGCCGAACACCGAAAACGAAGACTGGAGAAGCGACGTACCCACTCCCGAGCTCGAGCGCTGGGAGCAGGAGGGCCAGGTCGAGTTCCTCGCGAAAGAGCTGTCTCGCGGCGCGACGAGCGCCGGCACGGTGGTGACCGAGCGCGCGATGCGCGCGGCCTTCGAGCAGATTGTAGTGCCCGGCGTGACGCTCGGCAGCGTTCGCTGCGTTACCGCCCTGTGCGAGGTCGTGCTTCGCAATCAGGGTGCAGACACGGCCCCGCTTCTACAAGCGATGGTCGAGCATGAAGTACTTCGGGGAGAAAAGCTCTTCAGCTACTCCGATGACGGGACGAGCATGACGGTGTTTTCGGCACCTCCCGGAGGCGCACTGCCGCGACCTCCGAGCGAGCTCGCACAGAGGGCGGAATGAGCTCGGCCTCCTCGCGCACCCCATCGCCGCGCGCCGCTCGACGCCGCGCGCCCCTTGCAGTAGGAGCCCGACCACGATGAATCCGGGTGGAAATGGTGAGAGGTCGTGCAGGTCCTGCACGCTGGGAATGGTTGCGCTCATCGCCGTCGCGGCCGCGGGCTGCGGCGGAGGCGAGGTCGAGGCCGACGGCGCGCTGCTGAATCACGCCGTCGAGGCGCTCGGCTCGACGGAGCCCCTGCAATGGGTTTCGACGCCGGCTCAGCTTCGAGCGATGACGCTGACGGGCAACTACGCGCTCGCGAACGACATCGAGATGGCGGGTCAGTCGTTCACACCCATCGGTACTCCGGGCTCTCCCTTTCGCGGCACGTTCGACGGCAAGAATCGCGTCATCAAGAATTTGACGTTGTCCAGGGCGGGCACGTCGACCACGGGGCTCTTCGGTGCGACCCAGCTCGCCATCGTCCGCAACATCGGGCTCACGAACGTCAACATCACGGGAGGCAACGTCACCGGGGCCATCATCGGCGTCATGACCGAGTCCGACCTCACGTCGAGCTACGTCACCGGAACGGTCACGACGTCCGGCACCAGCAGCCCCGGGACGATTGGCATGGCGGTCGGAAGCATGTACGGGCCGAGTCACATCTCGCGTTGCTACGCGACGGGCACGGTGAACGGGACCGCGGGTCGTATCGGCGGCTTCGTCGGACACATGTCGAGTTGTTCGAACCCGACGTCGCTGCCGGAGATCCGCGAAGTCTTCACGAACGTGACGGTCAGTCCCACGACGAACGTCGGCACGTACACGATCTTCGCGGGTGGCTTGGTCGGCAGCGGGAGCGGCGGATGGATCGAGGATGCGAGCACCGTGGGTAACGTGACGGGTAGGGACTACGCCGGTGGTGTGGTCGGCGGCTTCGAGAATCTGGATTTTTGCCCCGGCGGCTACCAAGACATTCTTTCGAGGGGCATCGTCACCGTCTCGAACGTTCCGAACCGCGCCGGAATGATCGGCTACGCGACGCCCGGCACGCGATTCTTCCGGTGTGGGGGCATTTGGAACTCGACCACGGACGGCGGAACCGCGCCGACGGTTGGGTACTGTGTTCAAACGGGCGTATCCGACAGCGAGCTCAGGGCGCCGCACCCCGCGCCGAATCGCCTGCTCTCGCCGTTCATCCACGGCGCGCTCCTGCCCGATGGCAGCGGCTCGGACGGCGATTGGGGCTTCGGGTACGATGGGGAAGCGGCGACTTGGGCTTTGAACTCGAGCACGCAGCACATCTCGCTCACTCGAATTCCGAACCCCGGCGTTCAGCCACTCTAGAGCCTGGTGGCGGCGGCGGCGCGGCGCGCTCTCATCCCTTCGACGCCGGCCCGTCGCGCCCGTTCGGGAAAGGAGTAATCTAGGCGCCTTGCATCCGTCGCCACCGCGCAGCACCGATTGGCAGTCCGGCCGTGTCGTGACCATGCCCGTTCCGTCGTGGTGGATGGCGTTGGTCCTACTGGTTGGCTGTGGCGAAGGGCACCCCCCATCGCCCGCCGAGCGCTCGCCGTCGCCTGCCTGCCGGGCTCCAGCGGGAGTGACCAATGAACCCCGCAGCATTCAGCAGGGCGTCGAACTCGTCAACGCGCTGCCCAAGCCTCTGACGTTGCCGTGTTTCGTCGAAGCGCTCGGCCGCCCACTGCGGCTCCACGCGGCGATCAGCAGAGTGAGTGCCCAGCCGTCCCGGGGGACACGCAGCCCGCGCATCTTCGTCTACTCGGAAACGCTGGTGATGACGGTCGTGCCCGAGGGACGAGGCGCGCACTTGCTCGAATTCGGCGAGCAGCGGCCGGACTTGCGGTCGGTCAAGGCGGAGCTGCGTTTCCCGATCGAGGAGAACGTTTCGTCCTCGCTGCCCTACGAACAGGCCCTGTTCACCGAGGAGGTCACGGGGTGTGCGTTTTGCCATGCTGGCGAAGAACCCGACCCGAGTGTCATCGCTGCGCCTGCGTTCGTCTCTGTAGCCCTGCGTCCGTTGGAACAGCAGCGCGTTCCGCTCTCGAGCTTGCGGGACGAGCACGCCATTTGCGACGCAGCAATCGAGCCGGAGCGCTGCGCGCTGCTCGATGCGTTGTTCGGTCGGGGCGACGTCGCGGACTGGGATTTTCCGCCGGAAATGGCGACCTTTGGGCAATAGGGGAGTGCGGCTACCACTCGATCAGCTTGACCTGCGGATGGCCGGCTCCGACCTGGTTTCCGCCGGGTTGTAGCTTCAGCGAGTCGGGGATCTCTTCCCAGGAATTGTAGGCGCGGCCGTTCACGTAGTAGCGCGTCTGTTCTTCGACGGTCACCACGCTCGGAGCGCCCGTCGCGGGCGAGCCTTCGGTCGTGTTCTGGAACAGCACGTAGCTGCGCGTCGGCGGCGCCGTACCCACGAGCTCGCCGCTCCGTACGAGCTCGGAGCGGCCGTCGCCGTCCACGTCCGCGTTGATCCACGTCACCTGGAGCGCAAGGTTGTACGTCCCGTCACGAACCATGCCGCGCACGACGTCGTTGAACCGCTGAATGATGGTCGCCGCGTCGGGGAGCGCCTTGCGAACGGCGAAATGCAGCGAGCGACGGACGAGCGGCTTCGAACCGACCGCGAGGCGCTCGGCCGACTGCTTCGGGTAGTGCTCGAAGAGAAACTCGACGACGAGCGCGTCGAGCAGGCAATAGTCGACCTGGCCCGAAATCAGCGCACGCAGGTTCTCCTGCGCGCTTTTCACGCGCACGAAGACGGGGTCCTTTTCGGACTCGAGCTCCGGTCCGTAGGCGTAGCCTTCGACGATGGCGATGCGCTTGCCGGCGAGTGCGCCGAACGACGTGGCGGACACGTCCGTTCCCGCGCGTCCGACGAGGAGCAGGCGGTTCTCGAGATAGGGCTCGGAGTAGAGGAGGTACTCCTCCCGCTCCGCCGTCTTCCAAAGCGCGGGCGAGCCGTCGAGCCGTCCTTCCTTGAGGTCGGGCGTGAGGGCACCGTCGGCGACGATTTCCATCTGCGCCAGATAATTGGCGCGCTCGAGCGCGCGTTCGACGAGATACGACGCGACGCGCGGCTCGCCGACCTCCGCCGTGAACGGCACCCACGGAGTCGCTCCGAGGCGGAGGACTTTCGCTTCGCTCGTCGAGCTCGGAGCAGCCGGCGGCGAGGGCGACCCGCAGGCGAGAAGCAGCAAAGCGGGAACGAATCGGACCCAGAAATTCCAAAGGCGTTTCGACACGCGCGAGTTCTACGCGCCACAGCGCGAATTTTCAAACGGCCGCGCGGCAGAGCCCGCTGCAAGCGACGGACGGCCTACTCAGGCCTGGATTCCGAGCTTCTTCATCAATCGATAAAGAGCGTAGCGACTGGGAAGACCGAGGTGCTCCGCAGCGGCGGCCGCCGAACGGGTGCGTGCAAGCGCTTCGCGGATTTCGGCTTCGCTCGGACCGGGCGCGGTGGGCAGCTCGAGGTCGTCACGAACTTCCGGAGTGAGACGTAGCGGTCCATCGGGCGCGGACGTGTGCCGGGCGAGCCGCGCGAGCCTCTCGAGCTCGCGGTGGTGGTGGGTGTAACGATGCCGGCACAGGGCATCGACGAGCTCCGTGTGGACTTGTGCGGGGTCGTGACCCAGTCGTTCGAGGATCCTCGCGAGCAAAAGCGGCACGTCCGCGCGACGCACGTCGAGCCCGGGAACACTGACGCGCTCGGGGAATCGTGCGCAAAAGTCGTGCTTGAGCGCAGTGAGCGGGCGGTTGGTTGCACCAATCAGCCGGAAGCGAGCGCGACGTGTGCGGTCTTCCCCGAGCCGCTGATACTCACCGGAGTCGAGCACGCGGAGGAGATTCGCCTGCTGAAGCTCGCTGAGCTCGGCCACTTCGTCGAGAAACAGCGTGCCCCCGTCGGCTTGTCCGACGAGACCATTGCGCGCCGGAGCGCCGACGTTCGGATAGTTGGCAGCGTTACCGAAGAGCTCCACCTCCACCAGGCTTTCAGGAATGGTGGCGGCGTTGCGCGAAATGAAGGGCGCCTGCGCGTTGCCCGAGTGACGGTGAATCGCGCGAGCCGCAAGTTCCTTGCCGGTGCCCGACTCACCGAGCACGAGGCAGTGCTCGTTCGTCGCGGCGAGCGCGGCGAGATCGCGTCGCAGTCGAAAAGCCGCGGGACTTTCACCGGCCATTCCGTCCGCATCCACGGCGTTCTGCGCGAAGGGCTCGAACGCGAACTTCGGCAGCAGCCGAGGACGCTTTTCGACGAGGCAAACCAACACGCCGTCCACGGCCAGTGTGTCGCCGTCTGCCGCAAGCGCCGAGGGAGCGGCCGCTCCGTTGTGGAGCAGCGCGCGCCGCCCGACGTTTTCTACGCGAATCACCGACTCGTGCGGTGCCAGTAACCACTGCCGGCGCGAAAGACGCGGGTGATCGAGCGCGCCGGCCGGCTCGTTCACGCCTGGCCGCTGTCGGACGAACTCGAGCTTCGACGCGTCGCCCGGCGCGCTCTCGCCGCCGCGTCCGAGGACGACGGGTTCTGAAAGCACGCTGGTCTCACCGCTCCGCGCCGGCACCCCGTTCACCCACAGGATCGTGAGGTGAAGGCAATCGCTCGAGGACGCGGGCTGCGCGAGCCACGCGTTCGAGCCCGTTTCGGTGCGTTCGCTGTTGCCTTCCACGTCGCTCCGCGGGTTAGCGCGGCGACGCACGCCCGCCAACGCGTTCATCAGGCTCGTGGGCCGGCAAGGCAGCGCCTCGACCAGCAGATTCGAGATTCCCGAGGGCGCGCGAACGAGGGTACGGATGAGGGGTATCTCGGTTTAGGTTCGGCCGCCCGTCGATGGCTCAGAATTGCGACGATCCGTTCGTGGGGCAGACGCTCGCCGGCAAGTACCGCATTACGTCGAAGCTCGGCGAGGGCGGATGCGGATCCGTCTACGCTGCGGAAAATCTTCTGCTCGGTACCGAGGTCGCGATCAAGATTGGCAAAGGGCCCAGGGGCGATGCGCGGGCATTGCGCGAGGCGCGGGCCGCCGCGAAGCTCAGGAGCCCTTACACGGTGCGGGTGTTCGACGTGGGGCGCTTGCCGGACGGACTGCTTTTCATCGTCATGGAACTGCTCCCAGGCCGCTCGCTCCGGGATTTCTTGAAGGCGCACGGCCCGCTACCGCTCGAGCAGGCGACTCGCTGGCTCGCCCAGGCGTGCTCGGCACTCCACGAAGCGCACGGCGAAGGACTGGTGCATCGCGACATCAAGCCCTCGAACCTCTTCGTCGTCGAGGCGCCGAACGTCGAGCCCTACCTGAAGCTCGTGGACTTCGGGCTTGCGAAGTCGCTCGAAGGTCCGAGCGCGGAATCGACGGAAAGCGGAGCGGTGGTGGGCTCCCTCTTCTACATGGCGCCCGAGCAGGTTCGAGGGGCCGAAGTGTCGGCGCAGACGGACATCTGGGGCATGGGAGTGGTTTTCCATGAATGTCTGAGCGGACAGCGACCGTTCGAGCGTGACAGTGCGAGCGCCACAGCGGTCGCCATTGCCTCGGACCCCCCCCGCGCCCTCGCCGAAGGCGCGCCGGGTCTGCCCGATCTAGCGTACGAGATCGCGGGGCGCTGTTTGCGCAAATTGCCCGCCGAGCGTTTCGATTCGGCGAAGTCGCTCGGCGCCGCGCTCGGCGCCCTCGGCGCCGTCGGCGATGGGACACCACGAACGACGCCTCCACCTGCGCCGGACTCCGTCCCCACGCAAACCGACACGCCGGCCTACGCGGGACTGGTCGCGGGGGACGTGTCCACCGCCGCTCATTCGAAGACGAGCGCCCCTCTCGACGTGCATTCGCGCCGCGCTCACGGTCGCGCGGCTCCCCTGATCGTCGCGCTCGTGCTTTCGCTCGCGGGTTTCGCGTACTGGCAGGCCCGTGCCACGGCCGAGCGTGAGGAGCGAGCGTCCCCGCCGGGTCCTGCGACACCATCCCCCGCAATCATCCCGCTTCCCGAAACGCCGGAGCGGACGCCGGCGTTGCCCGCGTCCGCTGCTCTTGGCGCACCATCCCGAACGACGTCCTCGGCTCGCCTGCCGCGGCCGCCGTTGCGCAATAACTCGAGTCCACGCGAAAGCTCCGCGTCCCCACCTGGCTCGCCGGCATCCGTGACGAGCTCGCGACTCGCCGCGGACCCTGATTTTTGAGTGTCGTCATGCCGTTCGAACCCTCCCTTCGCTCCCGGGTCGTTGCGCTTCTGCTCACGACGAGCTTGCCTGCGTGCGAAGCCGTCCTCGACGCGCCGGACTACCGGGTCAACGCGACCGCTGAGGTGGATAACCCTCTCGTGCTTCGGTACGCAACCGGCGGCCAACGCTGCGCGCCTTGTCTCGAGGCGGGCGCCTGCGGAACGGCGTTCGACCGATGCGCAGAGGATCCGGACTGTTTCGAGCTCGCGAGCTGCCAGCTCGAGCGCCCGAGCCCGGCTTCGGAAGCCGACTGCGTCGTGCGTCTCGACCCAACGGACGACGTACGCGTCACGGCGCACGCCCTCGGGCGCTGTTACGCGCAGTGCGTCAGCGAGTGCGGGGGCGGCCGCGACCTCGACTGCGTCGGGGCCTACAGCTTCCCCGGAGTGGGGCTCCACTCGCCCATCCGAGTGACGCAGACTCTGCGCTTCCTGCTCGCGCCCGAACGGCCACCAGCGGGGCTCGACGTCTCTTTCTGCCGGCCGGGAGAGACGTGCGACGATCCGATCGTCACCGTCACGACCGGCGAAGACGGAGCCTACAGCGCCGAGGTTCCGATCAGCACGTCGCCAGTTTCCGTGGCGGGGTTTCGTGGCTTTCGCTTGGTGCACGGGCAAGACGGCATGCTCTTTCCGCACCGCTTGCACTCGAGCCGCCCGCTGATGGTCGACCACATCGAGGAAACGGGGCTCGCGGACGAAGAGCTCACACGAGAGGTGCTTCGAGTGGTGACCGGTGAGGCGAACCTCACCGTGATCGCATTGCAAGTGTTCGACTGCCGGACGGTCGGTGCAGGCGGGCTGTTTTTCGAAGTCGACTCCGGCGACATCGGCGTCGTGTACTCGCACGGCACCCAGCAATGGGGCGCCGGGCCGACGCGCGAGTCTCAAGAAGGTGCGGCGCTCGCCATCGGGGTAGAGCCCGGGCGGTACCACGAGATCCGAGCCGTGACGGCGGACGGCGAGGTCGTGGCCTCCGACAACCTCTTCATCCCGGGTGACGCGCTCGTCGTTGCGACGCTGTTTCCGAGGGAGCTCCCATGACGTTTTGGCGGCGTTCCGCGGGCACGCTCGTCCTGCTCTACTCGTCGTGGGCGAGTGCGGCCGGTGCCGAGCAGGAAACCAAAGAGCCTCGGCAGAACGAAACGACCGAAGCTCGCGATGCCGCCCGCGAGGAGTTTCGTCGCGCCTCACGGCTTGCCCAATCCGGGGACTGGGCTTCCGCCCTCACGAGCTACTCGGTCGCCCATGCGCGCTACCCGCATGCCACGACGCTCTACAACATCGGGTACTGCCACGAAAAGCTGGGCAATTTCGCCGCCGCGCTCCGCGACACGCTCGCCAGTCTTCGCTTCGAGACGCGCTTTGCGGATCGAGGCCTCGCTGCCGACCTTCGCGAGCGAGCGCTGCTCGCTTCGCGAGAGCTTCTGGCAAAGGTCGCCGTCGTCGAGGTGTCCCCAAACGCCCCGGACCTCGAGCTGCGTATCGACGGAAGGCCGCTCGAGGCGTTGAGCGTCGAAAATCGCTTGCTCGCCTTCGCGGCGGCGGACGGCGCGGCTCCGAGCTTCAGTCCGGTCCGTCAACCGATCCAGATCGTGGCGAACGCGGGCGCGCACCGGATCGAGTGGAGGACCGAGGGCGGCGGCAACACGCGAGAAATCTCGCTCACGGCCGGTTCTACGGAGCGACTCGAGCTTCCGGATACGCCTCGAGTCCCGCAAAAGTCGCCCGCACGCACCGCTCCTTTGCCCGTGGCCGTTCCCGCAAAACCATCGAGCGTGGCGGAACGCGACCAGGGCTCGTCCTCCTGGGCGCGGACCGTCGGCGTGGGCTCGCTCGCGCTCGCGGGCGGAGCGGCGTTGGTCGGAGTCGGCGCGAGCCTGGTCGCCATCGACACGCAGCGTGCCCTCGACGAGCATTGCACCCGTGACGGTGAGTGCCCGGCGAGCCAAGCGGACCGCATCGAACGATTCGAAAGCTCCACCACCGTTGCGAACGTCGGCTTCGTGAGCGCAGCGGTGCTCGCGGGGGCCGGAGTTACGCTCCTCTTCTTTGGCCCAGCGTCGCCGACAGCCGCTCGCCTGGAGTATGAGCACGGTCCTCGACTCAAGCTGGTGCGTCGTTTCTGAACCGCGCTGCCCGCCGCCGTAAGAAGAACGAAAGCACGCCGAGCTGCAAGATCGCGGCGACCGAGCCCGAACGATGACGCGTCAAGGTGCACCCGGCTGCGTCCGGCATGGTCCCAAGGTCACCGGACGCCTCCGCAGATTCCATGCGCGGGACAGCCTCACAAGGCTCCCCGCACGTCGAGCGACACACTGAACTCACGCCTTCGCGCCGACTGCAGAGGCCCTCGAGGGCGCGGTGAGTGTAAGTGTACTGCTCCGACGCGGAGCTACCGTCGAGATGCTCGAGTGAATACCAACAACGTTCATCAGCGTCCCAAACGACGTCTTCGGCGCCGCGCACCATCACGCCGACCAGGCTCAAATTCTCGTCGAAGGCGGCTCCCCCCGAGGCGCCGTGCAGCGTATCCGTGTCGGCGACGAAGCAATCGAGCGTGTCGGGGCGAGGATCCCGCACGCTGCCACCGAGGTCGATCTTGAGCGGCACTCCGCCGCCGGCATTGACGGCCGTGAGCGGCGCGAAGGCGTCGAGCGGCGTGGCGGAGCGACGGATGGGCGCCGGAGCGAGCGGCGCGGCCACTTGGCGATCGAGCCGCAGCCAGGCGTAGTCGAGCCGAACGGAGCTCGTCGGAGGATCATTCCGCTGTGCCACTACCTCGACGACGGAAAAGGGCGCGAGCGTATCGCTCGTAAGTCGCTGCTCGTCCGCGTAGTAGTAGCCCGGAACCACGGCGATCTCGCTGACCGGGAGCAGATCCGCACAATGACCGGCAGTGAGCACGAGATCCCAATCGACGAGCACGCCCGTACAGAACGCGGCCGAAGGCTGCTCGGAGAACCGCTCGCGCTCGCACATCCCCTGGGAGTCGGCGAACGTCGTGGCGGCCGAGAGCTTTCCGCCCGTTTCGTTCAGCAGCGAGCGGGGAACGAGCACGACGACGGACGCCGAGGCCCGCCTTCGAATCGCTCCGGGAGCTTCGAAAACCTCGGTACGATCGTCGTCGCCGTAGACGATCTACGAGGTCGAGACGCCCCACGGCTCCGATTCTGCCGCCGCTCCGCAGCCCGACGCGACGAGCGCTACGGCGACGAGCCCAGAGCGGCAGGCAAGCCCTGCCGCTCTGAACACGTTCGAACGCCGAGGCTCATCGGTGCGAGCTCTCATGCCCCGAGAGGCGGGCATCTCAGTGCCGGGCGTAGTTGCCGTAGAACACGCAGTCCGGATTGCTCGCCGTGCACGCCGACGCGAGCTTCATCGGGGCCAAGTGAACGCCACCGCCCACGGCGTTGATCGGGAAAGTGCCTCCCGTCGTGTTGTCGCTGATGATCTGCCCCTTCTTCCAGGTCCAGGTGCAGTCCTTGTTCGTGGCGGTACAGGCGTTGTTGAGTACGACGAGCGCGTTGTTCTTTGCGCCTTGCCACGCGTTCAACGCAAGCGTCGTGTTGGCCGAGCTCGCGATCATTCCCTTCTTGAACGTGAAGGTGCAGTCCTTGTTTTGCGGATCGCAGCCGTTGTGCATCGCGAGCTCTGCGAGATTGACGGCTCCGTTCAAGGCGTTGGCCGACAGCGTGATATCGCGATGGATCGAGAGCATCACGTCCGGCATCGTCCACGTGCAGTCCGGATTGTTCGCTTGACATTGGGACGTGATGACGACATTCGCGCCGTGCACCGCGCCGCCCGAGGCGTTGATGCGAAGCGCGCTGTTCTTGTCGCTCATGAACATGCCGTTCTTGTAGGTCCAGGTGCAATCGGGGTTCGCGGGAGTGCACGCACGCGTGAGCTTCAGCTGGATCCCTTCGGCCGCGCCGCCCGCGGCATTGATCGCCAGGGAAGGATCCTTGTCGCTCACGAGCATGCCGCGCTGGTACGTCCAGGTGCAGTCGGAATTCGACCTCGTGCACGCGTTGCTGAGCTTGAGCACCGTCCCCTCGGCCGCACCGCCCCAGGCGTTGAGAGCGAGCCCCGTACTCCGGTCGCTCTGGATCAAGAATCCGTGCACGGCGGACCTGCGACCGTACGCAGCGCGCACCCCGAGAACGTCTCCGCCGCTCAACATGCTCGGAAAGTTGCTGCCGGTGAGCGCGTCCGTCGCGCAATAGTTCATGATCGAATTCACGTCGAAGAACGGTGTCTGGTTGGAGCCGCTGGACGCTTTAATCGCCTGATTCGAGCAAAAAATCGGATTGCCGCTCGCGTTGAAGTTGTCGGGCCGATCCTGCTCGTGCCGGTAGCCGAGGGCGTGGCCGAACTCGTGGATTACCTGGAACCGAAAGCGCTCCTTGAACGGCCTCGTGTCGTCCGAAATGATCGCCGTGTGCGTGATCCCGGGGTTGAAGAGGAAGGGCGGGATGAACGTGGCGTCGACGCGTCCTTGGATCGACGCGCCTCTGAATGCTCCGGCAGCACGAGTGTTGTTGTCGTAGTATTCCACGTTGCACATGTCGCCCGTGCTCGACGCGCCACAGAAATGTAAAGCGAGGATCGAGTAATTGCCTCCGGGGTCGATGTTGGCGTTGCACGTTCCCCAACCCGTGAACGTCAGGTTCGCTGCTCTGCCCCAGGTCGCGGCGAGGATACGCTGCACTTCCGCGACGAGACTCGGAATGTTCCCGTTCGCCGCGAGACAGACCGGGACGTTTCCCGACGGCCAAGTCTTCCCATCGAGGTAGAGTTCGTCGCTGGTCTCGGCGATCGCCTCCAATTCTCCCTGATCCGGCGCTTCTGCTTCGAAGGCGCAGCCCGTCGCGCTTGCGACGAGGGCAGTAGAACCCATGAGTGTGCCCAAATAAATCCAGTGTTTCATTGCTCGTAGTCTCGATTCGTCGATTGAATCCGCGGCGTGCTCACTGTCGCGAGCGCTGAATATTGAATTGCGAATCGACGAGCCAGACCCAGAGTTGAGGACCGACTGCGACTCTGCCCGCGGGAGGAGCTTTCGCCGCGTGCGTCCAACCCGCCTGGCTGGGCGCCGTTCCGACCTGGGGCTGCTGGATCCAGGCGTGGAGATTTTGAGCGAAGGGGTTGGCTGCACCGCGGCCGATGAGCCAGGCGTAGTTCGCCGGCGAATTGGGCGTCGTGTTGACCGCGATGTCGGAGCCCTTTGCGGCGTCCGGCCAGGTTCCGGGCACCGCGTTCCAGCTACCCTGGGTCGCGCTGTCCACGGTACGCGTGTAGAGGACATTGCCGTTGTTCACCACCCACGGGATGCCGCTCGGTCCAACGGCGATCCTGACCGCACCTCCGTCGGTATTCACCCAGTTCGCGCCGTCGAACTTCATGATGTTGAAGCCGCCGCCGACGGGCGTGCAGCCGATTGCCCAGATCGACCCGTTGGCGCCGATGCCGATGTCCTTGCCGCAGCCGGGAAGGAATATCCAGCTCCCGGTACTCGGGTTGTTGGTGCTGAGGCGTTTGATGATTCCGCCCGCCTCGACGACCCAGGGAATGCCCGTGGGACCCACGGAGATGTTGGCTCCGCCGAAGGCAGGCGTAGCGGTCCAACCCTCGCCACCGGGGGTCGAAAAAAACTTGCGCGCGTTGTTCCCACCCGTGGCTGCGTTGTCACCGACGGTCCACACGGAACCGTCAGCGCCGACCGCGATGTCACGCCCTTTGCCCGCGGACATGGGCATCCAGGCGTCGTACAGGGCGCTCACGGCGGCCTTGTCGTCGAGGTGGAGCTGATTGTCCGCAAGCGACATTGACGGTCGCATGATCGCCGTTTGTATCGACGAATGCCCGATCCCGAGTGCATGCCCGAACTCATGCGTCATCACCTTGAGAAGGAAGTCGGTCGTCCAGTTTTCGGCGGTGTCGAGCGTGATGTCGGCACTGAAGGGGGCACACTCACCGAGCACATTGTTGAGCCCGTCGATCGGCGCGAAGGTCACCATGATGTCCGCGGTGCCGGACGTGAGCTCAGTCATGGTGAGCGTGGTCTGGCGGCGCCAGCGGTCGACCGCGTTTGCCATGATGGTGCGCGCTTGGGACAAGGACACCTCCGTGTCTCCGTTGACGACGCGGTAGGTGACCGAGCTGCCCCAGCGAGCTCCGCCTTCGAGCTGCGGCCAGATCGAGAACTTCTCGGAGCCGTCGCGTGCGAGCCCTTCGGGATTGCCGCAGCGCGGTTCGCGTACCGCGTCGCGCGTGGCCTGATCGACGACGCCGGTTCGCTCGAGGCCGTAGTAGGCCTGCAGCAAAGAAACGGCGTTCCGCGATTGCTCGTCGAAGACATCGGGGCGCGCCGGTCCTTCCGGCAGAAGGGGTGCCCAATTGGGATTGGCTTCGGCGAGCTCTTCGTTCGGGAAGTACCCGAAGCGAGATAGAAAGCCGTGCAGCGCGCGCACGTCGTCGCCCTCCGCCCCGATCGAGAGATCGCGGTCCAGGGTGTCGACCCCGCCGGCCACCTCGGTCCCCGAGTTCGGCTCGTCGCTTCCCGCCTCGACCGTGCAACTGGCCGCGGCGGCGGCAAGGACGGCGCAGCCCATGAACGTACCCAGACAAATCCTGTATTTCATCACTCCTGATCTCCGTTTCATTGATTGATGTTCGCGGTTCGAGCTCAGTCACTCTCCCCGACCAGCCGCAGCGGCAGGTCCTTCCTTGATTGGCGCCCGCCCCTCTCGACGACCCGCTCGGCCACTGGCTCTACCGCCCTCAGCAACCTCTGTGCCGCTGTCCGTCACTCGGATTTCAGCCACTTTTGCCCGCGCCGGCACACCCGGAGTGTGCGGGCGCACCCGCGAGCGGTGCGGGCGCACGCTCGTGGCACGAGGCGCTTCGGATGCGAGAACTCTCGCAAGCCATCGTCGGACTCGGAGCCCCCGAGGCTCAACCGGCGCGCGGAGCGGAAGTCCAACCACAGCTGGCGCCCCTCTCGCGCGAACGACGCTGCCACGAGTGGGCTGAGGCGCTCGCGGGCCAAACGCGGTACACTGGGCTCCCTGGTGAGGGTGTCATGAGTCAGTCGGAGCAATTGATCCGGACGCTTCTCGCGCTTGCCTCGGGAGCGCTCGCCGGCGCCGCGGCGCCGGGCTGTAACGGTCAATCGATCCCCACCGGAGACGAGGGTGGGGGAGCGGGCGAGTCGACGCAGAGCGGGGGCACTTCCGGTTCGGGAGGGGCGAGCGGTGGCGCGCCGTCCGGCGGCACGTCGAGCGGCGGAACGGGAAGCGGCGGGACGGGCGGACTTTCGTGCTCGGACGGTCCCGTGGTCGAGCTGTGCAAAACGCTCGACGAGCTCGAGGAGTACGTCGCGAACTACCCGAGCCTATCCGGCCCCAGTCCTCGGCCGGAGTACACGGAGTGTCCCGCGCGGGCCGAGATCTGGGACCCCTGGACGTGCTGCAACCCCGCCAGCTCCGGCCCGGAGCAACGTGGAGAGGTGTGTTGTTACGCTTTCTGTCGTTCGGGCAGCTGCTGCGGGCGCGCGTTCAGCGCGGGCGACGGGCCGCGCGTTGCGGCGACCGCGGCACGCCGGGATTGGCTTCTCGTGTCCCCCGGAGAGGGCGCGCCCGAGGGCTTCGGCGAGCTGACCGCTCGCGATGCCGGCGCCATCGGTGAGCTGTGGTTGCGCGACGCGCAGATGGAACACGCTTCCATTGCGTCGTTCGCTCGCTTCACGCTCGAGCTGCTCGCGCTCGGCGCTCCCGCGACGCTGCTCGAAGGAGCCCAGCGCGCGACGCTCGACGAGGTCGAGCACGCGCGGCTCTGCTTCGGCGTCGCGGCGCGGTTTCTGCGCGCGCCCGTTGGTCCCGCAGCGCTCGACCTTTCGGGGGCCGAACCGCGAACGTCCCTCGCTGCCGCCGCTGCGGCCGCCGCGCTCGAGGGCTGCGTCGGTGAAACGATCGCGGCGCTCGTCGCCGCGGAACAGCGCGCTCGCTGCAAGGACGAGTCGATCGCGCGTGTCCTCGAGCGCATCGCGGATGACGAGGCGCGGCATGCAGCGCTCGCGTTCGATTTCGTCGCCTGGGCGCTCTCCGTGGGCGGAAGCGAAATCCGGGGGGCGGTCGAGCGGGCGGTCGCGCAGGGGATTGCGCGTGCAGCGGAGGGTCCGGCGACGTGTCGGTCGCCCGTTCCCGAGACGGTGCTGAACCGCCACGGTCGCTTGAGTGTCGACACGGAACGACGCGTCGCGCTGCGCGCCATCGAAGACGTGATCGCTCCTGCCGTGCGAAAACTCTTCTCGTCGGACGTTGCCGTCGCGTTGTCCTGAAGCACGTTCTCACGTGGCTCATCCTATACAGAAACCCAAATGATCGTACCGCGACGAGCCCGTCACGCGATCTTCGATCTCGACGGCGTGCTGCTCGACACCGAGCCCCTCTACACCAAGGCGACCGCCGAGGTCGCCGCGCGCTTCGGCAAGGTCTACGACTGGTCGATCAAGCGCGAGTGCATCGGCCGCGGAACGCTCGACGCCGCGCGAATCATCGTGGGCGCGCTCGCCTTGCCGCTGTCGCCCGAGGCTCTGGTCCACGAGCGCGACCTCTTGCTGGTAGACCTCTTTCTGCACGCGCCGGCCGTTCCTGGCGCCGAAGCGTTCACTCGCGGCCTGTCGGCGCGTGGCGTGCCACTCGCCATCGCCACCAGCACCGAAGCAGCCCTTTACGCGGTCAAAGCCGCCCCGCATCGCGCTTGGCTCTCGATTTTCCGCGCTCGGGTGTGCGGCGACGATCCGCGCGTCGGGCGAGCCAAGCCGGCCCCCGATATCTTTCTGGCCGCCGCCCAGGATCTCGGCGCAGCGCCCGAAAGCTGCGTCGTGTTCGAAGACTCGCCATTCGGCGTCGAAGCAGCCCTCGCCGCCGGCATGCGGGTCATCGCGCTGCCTGATCCCGCCATGGATCGCTCCCGCTACACGGGGGCCGATGCGATCGTCTCGGGTTTCTCGGAGCTCACGCTCGAGTCGCTCGGGTTTTGAGGATTATCTCGACGGCGCGAGCTCCACCGCGAGCGCCATTGCAGTGCGCGCGTATTCGTGGTCTTGCCACGGGCGATGCTGGGTTGGAGGTGTGTTC
>DASUTR010000515.1:0-5844 GCA_036374535.1 Polyangiaceae bacterium | reverse complement strand
TCGAGCTTCGTGCCCGCGAGCTGCAACGCGATCGCTCCGGCGCCGCAGCTCGTCGCCGACGCGCGCTGCCCCTTCGAGCTTCGCGGGCGAGCGGCGCCGCTCGAACCCATCGCGCTGCCGCTCGACGTTGCCGACGCGCTCGCCCGCGGCGGCGACGCCGAGCTCGCCCGGGCCTGGGCTGGCGGGCTCGTGCGACTAGAAAACGTGAGCGCCCTGCCGAACGAGGCCGGCGACGGCGCCGTGCGACCGTACGGGGTGATCGCCCTCGCCGAGACCGAGCTCCAGGTACACGCGGACATCGAGTACGGGGATCTCAGCGGCGGCGGACCCCGCGACGCGGCGAAAAGCCTCGATTTTCGCTACCCGACGCTGTTTCGCTCGGTGATTGGCATGGTTCACCTCGACTACTGCGATTTCTCGCTCGCACCCCGGCGGCGCTGCGAGGATTTCGACCCTCCGAGTCTCGATTGTCCCTGACCGAGCTTTGCTACACTCGCCGGCCCCTGAGCCATGAGCGAGCGCGACCCGAGCCGTCCGAGCACTCCCGCGCTCCCCCCGCCCCCGCCGGATAACCCCGAAGAGGTGGTGGTCGTTCCCCCGCTCGAGCCCCCGCCGTCGTCGCTCGGCGCGCTCGCCACGCGGCGGAAGAAGCAATCTCCGCGGGAGCCCAAGCTCTTCTGGGTGCTGCTCGTCGTGCTGTTCGCTGCCGGCACGCTCCTCACCTTCTTCCTGCAGAAGCCGAAGTAAAGAAGGACGCGTCGTCGAGCCGTGCTGCTGGCGCGTGTCGCTCTCCCCGTCCCACTCGGCCAGGCGTTCACCTATTCGGTGGGCGCCGAGCTCGAGGCGGGCGTGCGCCGGGGAGCGCGCGTCTTGTGCGAGCTCGGCCGCCGCCGCGCCGTCGGCGTCGTGCTCGACGTGAGCGACCGCGCCCCCGACGTCCCGGAAGACAAGCTGAAGCCGATTCTCGCCGTCGTCGACGCCGAGCCCGTCTTGCCCGAAGAGCTACTCGGGTTCCTGCAGGAGCTCGCGCGTTACTACGTTGCCCCCATCGGCGACGTGATGGAGCTCGCGCTGCCCGCGGTGGAGCGCAGCGCCGCGGCGCCCCTCTACGAACCGGCGACGGGGCGGACGGGGTCGCTTTTCGGGGACGAAAAGGCGCCGCCCGCGCGCGTGGTCGGAAAGCTCGTCCAGGTGGTCTCCGCCGTCGACGGCGCGACGGGTGAAGCGCCGCGCGGCCAGGCGCGCGAGCTCCTCGTCCGGCTGCGCGAGACGGGCGCGACGGAGCTCCGCGTCCTCACCGAGCGCTGGCCGAACGCCCGCGCCGCCGTCGCCAAACTCGAGAAGTCCGGCCTCGTCGCGATCACGCGGCGCGCCGAAAGCGTCGATCCGTTCACCGTCGAAGTCCCGCCCGACACGCCGCCCGACCTCAACGCCGAGCAGGAGCGCGCCGTGCGCGCCATCGCCGAGCGCCTCGAACGCGCCGAGCCGCGTTCGTTCCTGCTCGAGGGCGTGACCGCGTCCGGCAAGACCGAGGTGTACCTGCGCGCCGCGGAGCGCTGCCTCGCGCTCGACCGAGGAGTGCTCGTGCTCGTGCCGGAAATCGCGCTCACGCCCCAGCTCGTCGGGCGCTTCCGCGCACGCCTCGGCAAGCGGATCGCCGTGATTCACAGCGGTCTCGGCGAGCGCGCGCGGCACGCCATGTGGCGCTCGCTCCGCAGCGGCGAGGCGCGCATCGCCGTCGGCGCGCGCTCGGCGCTGTTCGCCCCGCTCGCGAACCTCGGGCTCGTGTGCGTCGACGAAGAGCACGACGGTTCTTTCAAGCAAGAAGAAGGCGTCCGGTACCATGCTCGCGACATGGCGATCCTGCGCGCCCACCGCGCCGGCGCCGTGTGCGTGCTCGGCTCGGCGACGCCCTCGGTCACGACCGTCGAGCTTGCGCGTCAGGGCAAGCTCGAGCATCTCGAGCTACCGGCGCGCGCGGTCGCAGCGAGCCGCCTGCCCGAGGTCGAGATCGTCGACCTCCGGCGCCTCGGCGCCGGGCTCGGCGGCGAGCGGCTGCTCACGCTGCCGCTCGTGCGTGCGCTCGAGCGCACGCTCGCCGCCAAAGACCAGGCGATCCTGTTCTTGAATCGCCGCGGTTTTTCGCCGAGCCTCCTCTGCGAGGCGTGCGGGGAAATCGCGGAGTGTCCGAACTGCTCCGTCGCGCTCACGCTGCATCGCGCGCACGGCAGGCGCCTCGTCTGCCACTACTGCGACTATTCGACGCCCGTTCCGGAAGCCTGCCCCTCGTGCAAGGAGCCGTCGCTCGTCGAAGAGGGCGCGGGCACCGAACGCATCGAATCGACGCTCGCGACCGCGCTTCCGAACGCGCGCATCGCGCGGCTCGACCGCGACGTAGCCGCGGGCCTCAAGAGCGAGAAGGTGCTCGACCGCGTGCGCCGCGGCGAGGTCGACGTGCTCGTCGGAACGCAGATGGTCACGAAGGGTCATGACCTGCCGAACGTCACGCTCGTCGGCGTGTTGAACGCCGACGCGGCACTCGCGATGCCGGACTTTCGCGCCGCCGAGCGCACGTTTCAGCTGCTCGTGCAGGTCGCCGGGCGCGCGGGCCGCGGCGAGCGTCCCGGTCGCGTGCTCATCCAGACCTATCAGCCGAACCACCCGGCGATCGAGCTCGCCGCCAAGCACGACGTGAAAGGCTTCGCCGAGACCGAGCTCGCCGCCCGCCGGGAGCTCCGGTACCCGCCCTTTTCGCGCGTTGCGCTCGTGCGCTTCGACGCAACCGAGGAAGCCGTCGCCCGCGACGCCGCCGACCAGCTCGCGCTCCTCGCCCGAAAATGGTCCGAAGACTCGGTCGAGATCCTGGGACCCGCCCCCGCGCCGCTCGCGCGCCTGCGCAATCGCTACCGCTACCGCTTCCTCGTCCGGTCCGTCGATCGCACGCGCCTGCACATCGTGCTCCTCGCCGTCGCCCGCCACGCGGTGGACCGCCGCGTACGCATGGCCATCGACGTGGACCCGGTGAGCATGCTGTGACACGCCACCGGCGCAGCTCACCAGACGAGCTCGAGCAGCCTTTCCGCCCTCAATCGCGAATCCTTGCTGAGCATCGGCACGCCGAGCCTCAAAGCGGTGCCTGCGATCAGGCGGTCGGAAGGATCACTCAAGGCTCCCAAGCTGCGCGCGTGTTCGACATCGTCGGGCAGCAAAGGTTCGAGCCGGATGCCGTTCACGCGCGCGAGGGCATCACACCAAGCCGAGAAGCCCTCCGCGAGACGCAGGTGTCCCTCGTCATGCAACAACGCAACTTCCCAGAGGCTGATGGTCGATACGTGGACCTCGGCCGTAACGCCCAGGCCGTCGAATACCCTCGCCGCGCGTCGGCCGAGCTTCACCGGCTGACTCAAGAACCATACGAGCGCGTGCGTGTCCGCGAGGTAGCGCTTCATCGCTTCGCTTTCCCGCGACGCCGACCACGGATCGGCTCGTCCGCTTCGTCGTCGGTGAACCACCTCCGCCTCGGCACGTTCTGGCGCGATCGCAGTCCGCGAATCACCCCGACGAGATCCTCCGAAGTCCGAAGTTCGATGCGCAAGGCCGCTGGAACGGAGTGCGACCGCTCCGATGCGCGGGCCCTGCGTCGAACGTCGGAGACCCTCAGGATGCTCACCATGGGCTCCCCGCGATGCGTGATGTCGACCCGACCTCCGTGTCGCCCCACGTCCGCCACGATGCGCGGCAGTAGCCGCCGGGCTTCGCTGATACCTAGGCGGCGGGGAATCACCTTCGAATGGTACAAGTCAATGTGTACATGTCAAGGTGAGCCGCGAGCGCCGGCCCCGGTCGATTTGCGCGTAAGCCACGCTCACCCTGTCGGACTCGGATCTAGCCGCGCACGGCTCGACCTCGGACAGAACGAACGCCTCGATGAATCATTTTCGTTGAGTTCGGCGCGCACCTGATGGGAACTCGGGAGCCTTGTCGAGCTCCCCTGCCCTCTCGCGACCGATCGTCGCGACCCTCTTCTTCGCGAGCGCGTTGGTCACATTTCCGGCGCGCGCCTTCGAGCGCCAGTGGCACTTCGGCGCCGGCCTCGGCGCCGCGTCCGCGAGCGGAGCTTACGACACGGGCATCGCGCTCGGCGCGCACGCAGCGTACGGGCTCTCGGACGTGTTCGATCTGCGCCTCGAGCTCCAAAGCTCGAAAAACGACGTGGGAGAGCTGCCGGTCTGGTTCCACGGGGGGCGCTTCGGCATCGCGTACAAGCTCGATGTCATTCAGTGGATCCCCTACGGCGGGGTTTCGGGCGGGGGCTTCGTGGTCGCGTGGGACGGCGGCACACTGCTTCGACCGAGCGCCGGCGCGTTCGTCGGACTCGACTACGCGGCGTCTCGCCACCTGGGGCTCGGCGTGATCGGGGCGGGCGACTACGTGTTCGTGGATTCGGGCGTGACGCTCGTCACCGTGCTCGTGCGTGGCGAATACCGCTTCGGCTGGTGACGCTCACTGCAGGAACGCGGCGTCCGGTCCGCCCATCGAGCTCGTTCGGACTTGAGCGGTCGTGAGCGCGATGCCGTAGATCCGGAACTCGTCGAACACGCCGATGAACTCGTAGTCGTTCGAATACTGCGAGCGCCCGAGCCAGTTGTTCACGTCCGAAATCCCGGCCAGGCTCCCGGTGAAGAGCACGCTCGTCTGTCGCACCCCGTTCAGGAATATCGAAAATTCGTCGTTGGCGGCGTCGAGGACGACGGCCACGTGCTGCCGCGTGCCGGTGGGGAGCGCCGAGGCGGCGTTCACCTGAATTTCGTTGTTCGTTCCGGTCGTCGTGAACGCCGCGCGGAGCGCGTTCGGGCTGGTGCCGGCGCGCGCCGTGAGAAACACGTAGCTCATGTCCGCAGGCGGAGTGCTGGTTTGCATGCCCTCGGTACCGCTCGTACCGAAGTCGAAGATGCGCTGCCAATCGCGGCCCGTGGTGCCGGACTGATTCCAGGTTACCCAGGTTTCGAGCGTCGCGTTCGTCAGCGTCGAAAGCAGCGCGTTCGGCAGATTCACGTGCGGCGGGCTCGAGCCGTTGCCGCCCGCGAGGCTCAGCGTGCCGGTCCCGGAGAGCGTGGCGTTCACCGCGGTGCCGTGCGCCGTTCCCTTGGAATCCGTCACGGTCGTTCCCGTCCCGCTGAAGCTGTAGCGATGGACGAGACCGCTTCGGAGCGCGCTGCAGTCGGCGTCGACGTAGCCCACACACATGTCGATGCAGTCCGGAACGCCATCCATGTCCGTATCGGTCTCCGGCATGCCGCAGCCGCACTTGCCGCACATCCCTCCGCTGCTGCCTCCGGTGCCCGCGCTGCCGCCCACGCCGCCGCTACCGCCCGTCATCCCGTTGCCGGCGCTCCCTCCGCTCGCCGATCCGGCCTTGCCGCCCGTCCCGCTCCCCGCGTCACCGCCCGTCCCGGGCTCGCCGCCTTCGCCGCCGGTTGCACTGCCGCCGTTGCCGGTGCCGCCCGTATCGCCCGCGCTACCGCCCGTCGGGCTGCCGCCCGTGGAGCTTCCGCCCGTGGAGCTTCCGCCGTCACCGGCGGCTCCACCCTTGCCGGACGTTCCGCCACCCTGGGTTCCTCCGCTATCGCCGGCGGTTCCGCCGGTGGCACCGTTGCCTTCCCCGCCTTCTCCGCCCTGCAGGGAGCCACCTTGGCCGCTGGCGCCGCCCGTGAGCAAGCTCTCGTCGTAAACGCTGCAGGCGATGCCGAGGGCGATGCCCAGCGTGACGCTGAGCGCCGATGCACCCCCGAAACCAAGCCTTCTTCGCAACACGAGCGTTCTCAGTGTATCGCATTCCTGCGC
>DASUTR010000514.1:0-2367 GCA_036374535.1 Polyangiaceae bacterium | reverse complement strand
TACGTTCAAACGACCGAAGAGAAGCGCGCCTGAGGCCGCGGCTACTGGGGTTTCAACGCGGCTACGAGCGTCGCGTCGATGCCTTCGATGCGACGCCGCTGGTCGGCGCTGAGCTCCCCCTCCCGGCGGGCGCGATCGAGGGCGACTTTCGTGGAGACCGCGGAACCGGCGCGTGCCGCGGCCTCCGCGCTCCTGAGCCAGCGATCGACGCTCGGCTCTTCGGTCGCCGCGGCGGAAAAATGCTTCAGCGCCATACCGATGGCTCCGATCCCCTCGTATGCGGCGCCCACGCGTTCGTGCGCCGAGGCGCAACGGGCCGGCTCCCCGCACGCCGCAGCCAAGTCGCGTTCCACGGCGACGCCGAGTAGCTTCAGATCCTTGGCGCGCGCCGCGAGCTCGATGGCTCGCGACCTGCACTGGCTCGCGTCGTTTCCGCCCGGACAGTGCTCGACGAGCAGGGCCGCCGCGCCTCGGGTGTCACCGGCGAAAGCGAGCTCGCGCGCCTGGAGCTCCCTGACACGCCAATCGTTCGACGCCCGCGCCACCGCCGCAAGGCAAGCTCGAACCTCGGCGGCACACGTGCCCGCGCTCTCGCCGGAGCACGGAAGAGCCGCTGCCTCGAGCGCGTCGAGGAGCGCGCCCGCGAGCTCGTGTTTGGCGCCCAGATCGCCGGAATTTCGCCGGGAGACTTCGCGCCAACATCCAATCCGGATGACTCCGACCGTCTTCTTGCAGACTTCCGGCAGCAGCGCCCCCCCCGGCACGTCTCGCGCGAACGCGCTCGCGAGCTCTTCGTGGTTCCTGGCGAGGCCTGCGGCTTTTCCGAGCGCGGCATCTCGAATCACGCCGTCATACACCGCAGCGAGTCTCAAATGCATGAGGGCCTGCCGTTGCGCGCCCTTCTTGGCCAGTACGTCCGAAAGCAAGAGATGCGCTTGCCCGTCGAGCGGCGAACGCTCGAGAGCTCGTCCGATCCAGCGCAGCGGATCGTCACCCGCCCTTGCGGCCACGATCGAAGCGACCAGCGGAAAGTAGGCCTCGGCTGGGTGTCGAAGCACCGTCCCTCGGAGCTCGGCCAAAAACTCCCGCGGATGACGCGCACCGTTCCGAACCCATTCGGAGTATGCCTTCGCGATGTGCCGCCGCTCCGCCTGAACGGGCGCGGCGCTCGTCGCGACGACGATGAGGACGCCCATCGCTACGCCGAGCGCCGCGGGGAACGCGCTCGGAATGCGGACGCGGGCCGCCGGCGGAGCGACGATGAGGCCGCCCAGCGCGACGAGCGCGAGCGAAACCACGGCGAAAATCTCGAGCGCGAGGTCGACCAGATTCTGAAGCAACAGCGCGCCGATTCCAGCGGCCAGGCAGCACGCGAGCGGCTCGCGCCACGAGCGCGCGAAGAGTCCGAAGAGCATGAGCCCGAGAGCAATCAGAGCCAGCGCCGCCACGCCGAGCCCCCAGTCGGTTGCCCACTGCAGCGGGAAGTTTTCGACGTAGGGGAACACCATCGTCCAGTCGCGACCGAGCAACTGGCGGTACGGCTGAAAGGCCGTCTCGAAGGCACCGCGCCCTGCGCCGAAGACCGGAAAATCGCGAATCAAGTCGAGCGACCATTTCCACGCGCTGACTTTGGCGCGCATGTCTCGGTCACCGAGGGCTCGGATCAACCCCTCGCCCGCTATCGAGAGCGCGATGGCGAGCGACGCAACGCCTGCGCCACCCACCGCGAGCGCGACTCGGCTGGAGATGAAGCGCCGCTGGCGGGCCATGGCCGTCGCGACGAACAGCGCACCGGCGAGCAGCGACGCCACCCCGCCCCGTGACCCCGTGAGCAGCACGTGAACGGCCAAGATCGGCACCGCGAGCGCAAAGGGCCACGCCGGCAGTTTTCGCTCTCGGGACAGCCAAAGCCCGACTCCCGCGAAGAGCCCGACGTTCAGATAGCCCGCGAGATTGTTACCGTTCATCAAGGGTCCGCGAAGCCAAAGCGAAAGCTCCCGCGGCCGATAGACGCCGTAGATCCGCTGAATGTCGAGAATGCCGTGCACCAAGGTGACGGCACTCACCGCGAACGCCGAACCGAGCACCAGAAGCGCTACCGCAGCGGGCCCTCGGCGCGCGCGCAAGCCGCACGCGGCAACGAAGATGCACGCATAGCCGAACCACTTCAGCACTTCGAGCGCCGTCGCCGCCGGATCGACCGAGAGCGTGATGAAGTCCGGCTCCGGGGACGCCAACGTTCGGAAGGCGCCCCGCCAGACCGCGGCGCTTTCCGGCGACAGCCGCTCCACCCAGGAGAACGGCAACGGTGCGATCTGAAAAAGCGTGTACGCAGCAGCGGCCACGAGGAACCATGCCGGTCGCGGA
>DASUTR010000513.1:0-6438 GCA_036374535.1 Polyangiaceae bacterium | reverse complement strand
TTTACGCCGAACTTCACCGTCGCCGCGAGCGGCGGAACCCACGCGACCGTTCAGGCCGCGGTCACGGCCGCCGTAACGATGGGCGGCACGAACCGCCTCTTCATCCGCGTGATGCCCGGCACGTACCGTGAGGTCGTCTGTGTTCCGAACACGGCGCCACCGATCACGCTCTACAGCACGAGCGCCGACGCGAGCCAGACCACCATCGTGTACGACAACCTCGCCGGGACCACCGTGAGCGTCACGAACCCCTGTGCTGCCCCCTCGAGCACTACGTACGGGACGAGCGGCAGCGCGACGTTCGCCGCCTACGGCGCGGGCTTCATGGCGAAGAACATCACGTTCTCGAACGACGGCGACGAAGCGAGCGTCTCGAGCGGCACGCAGGGCGTGGCGCTCAGCACCCGGAACGACAGGCTCGTCTTCGAGAACGTGCGCTTACTCGGCAACCAAGACACGCTGCTCGTCGGCACGAGCAACGTGAACACGATCATGCGCGCGTACTTCAAGGGCGCTCACATCGAAGGCGACGTCGACTTCATCTGCGGCCGCGGCACCGCGGTTTTCGACGGCGGCACCATCCGCCTCGCGACGAACCGGCGCGCCACCGGTAACCTCTTGGCCCCGAGCACGGATTCGCGCAATCCGTACGGCTTCCTCGTGATCGGTGCGACCCTGAACGCCGCTTCCGGAGCTACCGCAGCGGGCATGACGCTCGGACGCGCGTGGGACGAAAGCCAGGTCGACGTTGCGACCTACACGACGAACGTGGCGACCGGCGTCTACCCGAACGGGCAGGCCGTCGTGCGCGATTCCACGCTCGGCGCGCACGTCAACGGCGCCTCGCCGTGGGCCGCGGCCGCCACGACCTCGCGCCCGTTCAGCTCGACGCCGACGGCGACGCTGCCGCCGAACCGCCTCTACGAGTTCAACGACAGCGGACCGTGACGCGCAGCGAGCGCGACGGCCCCGTCACTACACGCCCGTCGAACCGTAACCGCCCGCGCCGCGGGAGGTCCCTTCGAGCGACTCGACGACGACGAGCTCCGCGCGCGCGACGGGCGCGATGACGAGCTGGGCGATGCGCGCGAGCGGTTCGACCCCGAACGGTTCCATGCCGTGATTCACGAGCACGATGCCGATCTCGCCGCGATAGTCGGCGTCGATGGTCCCCGGGGAGTTCACGATGCCGATGCCGTGGCGGAGCGCGAGCCCGGAGCGCGGCCGCACCTGGCCTTCGAAGCCCTCGGGAATGGCGAGGGCGAGCCCCGTCGGGACGAAGCGCCGCTCTCCGGGCGGAATCGTGATGGGCTCGGCGATGGCGGCGCGGAGGTCCATGCCGGCCGCGCCGGGCGTTTGGTACTCGGGCAAGGGCACCTTCACGCTTCCGACGTGCTGGACGCGCACGCGCACGCCGGGCGAAGCGCCACGTCGCTCGTCGCCGCTCACGCCGGCCTCGATACGATGCGGTGTTTCTGGAAAATGTCGTTCGCCATCGATTGGAGCTTCCTCGCTTCGCGCTGAATGTCGGTGTTGTGCCGGTAGTGCGGCGACGAGAACACGTAGCTCGAGAAGGCGACGTAGCTCTTCGCGACTTCGAGCTCGTTGCCGATCTCCTTGCAGATGGCGATCGAGCGCATGAAGTAGTCCACGGCCTTCACCTCGTGTCCGTCGCCCCAGGCCCCGGCGCCCGTGACCTCGCCGAGCGTGCGGAGGGCGATCGCCAGGTGCGGCTTGCTGCGAACCTGGCCGAGCAGATCGACCGCGCGCTTGATGGCTTCGCGCGACCGTTTGAGATCCTTCTGCTCGAGGTAGGCTTTGGCGAGCCCGCGCTTGGCCTGCGCGAGGTTCAGTTTGTCGCCCGTTTCGTCGCAGAGCGCCTCGGCGTCGCGCAGGGTTTTCACCGAGTCCTCGACGCGGCCGAGGCGGAGCAACGCCTCGCCCATGTTGGTGAGCACCGAGGCGATGTGATTCTGCTCGCCGACCTCGCGCGCCAGATCGTGGGACTCGCGGAAGAGCCCGAGCGCTTTCTCGCCGTCACCCTGGTCGAGCGCGAGCTCGCCGAGGTCGTTCAGGCTTTCGACGATACCCAGCGGATCGTTGATTTCCCTACGAATCTTGAGGGACGCCTCGAGTGCCTCGCGGGCCTGACCCTCCTGGCCGTGGTCGCGCCAGACCTTGCCGATGTTGTTCAGGCTGAGCGCGATCGAACGACCGTCACCGAGCTCCTTTCTCATGTCGAGCGCCGTGCGCATGGCTTCGAGCGCGGATTCGTATTCGCCACGGACCCAGAGCAGCTTGCCGATGTCGTCGTGGCTCGCGGCGACGCCGCGGCGGTCCCCGACGGCGCGGAAGAGCTCGAGCCCGCGGTCGAGGTGTCCCGCCGCCATCTCGAGCGAGCCCACGTCCCGGTACAATCGGCCGATGCGATTGTGCGCGGCGCCGCCCTTGCCCTTCAAGCCGAGCCGGTACGAGAGCCGCAACATCTCGCGGAACGCGGCGAGAGCTTCGTCGGTGCGTCCGAGCACGACGAGCACGTCGCCGTGATCGTGCAGGGCGTCGAGCCGGCGCCGCGCGTCGTCGTCGCCCAGGAGCTGGAGCCCTTTGACGTAATGATCGTGGGCGCGTTTTGCGGCGTACTGCGCGCGCGCGAGCCCGCCCGAGTCGATGTACGTGAACGCTGCGCGCGTGAGCGAGCCGGCGAGCTCGAGATGCCGCGCGAGCATCGCCGAGTACTCTTCCTGGCTGCGCACGTTGTCTTTCTGAGCGAGCCAATCGGCGATCGTCTGGTGATCGCGTCGGCTCGCCCCGGGCGAGACGAGCTGCGCAATGCGCTCGCGCTCGAGGTTGTGCTTGAAGACGAACTCGACCTCGCCGGGAAACGCAGAATCCGGCAAGCGGAGCACGTAGTCGCGCTGGACGAGATCGACGAGCACCCGTTCGGTTTCGGCGAGGTCGCTTTCGGCCGCGCTCGTCCAGTATTCGGGCGCTTCGCGGTCCATCCGCCCGAGCGCGACGAGCCCGCCGAGCCAGAACACGCTACCCATCGACGTCGCGTGCTCGAGCAGCCGGCGCTCGCCGGGCGCGAGCGCCGCGAGGCGGGCCGAAACCGCGTCCTCCACCGTGAGCGGCAGCTTCGCCTGCGCGAGCCGATCGAGATCGACCTTCCACACGGGACGGAACGCGTTGTCGCCCACGTCTTTGAGCACGCCCGAATCGTGAAAAATCCGCACCATGTGCTCGAGCAGACCCGGATTGCCGCCCGCCATGCCGACGCCCGATTCGACGAGCCGATCGGGCGGGCCGCCTTCGCACGGTGCGAGCAGCGCCTGCATGATCTGGCTCGCGTGCGCGCCGGAGACGGGCGCAAGCTCGATGAGATCGTGGCGAGAGGCGGTGGTCGAAACCCATTTCTCGTGGCGCCCGAGGAACTCGGGACGGGCGAGGCACACGATGAGAATCGAGCCCTGGAGCCGCTCGACGAGGTGGAGCAGGAGATCGACCGAGTCGTCGTCGGCGGACTGCAGGTCGTCGAACACGAGCGCCATCGGCCCTCGCTTCGAGTCCGCTTCGAAGAAGCTCTGCACGACCGCGCGCCGAATCAGTCGCGCCTGCGCCGGCTCGTCGGCGATGGCGCGCGTGAACGGGCTGCCGTTGAACGAGATCCCCATCAAGCTGCCGAGGAAGAAGCACACATCGCCGACGCGGCGGTCGTCGAGCACGCCGGCAACCTCGTCCCGAACGCGCAGCACGCTCGCCTCGTGGGCGAGCCCCTCGCCGATTCCGAAGCGCGAACGGAGCGCGCTGTCGAAGACGCCGTAGCCGAGCCCCTGAGCGCGAGCGCTCCCGCGCACGATGCGCGGCTTGCGGGCCGCGGGGAGCTCGGCGAGCAGTTGCTCGAGCAGACGCGTCTTGCCGACCCCGGCGGGGCCGACGAGCGTCACGATGCGCACCTCGGCTCGGGCGAGCACCGAATCGTAAGCCTGCTTCAGTAGGGCGAGCTCCCCGTCGCGCCCGATGATGGGCGAGCGGACGAGCGGGGCAGCGGAGGACGGCGGGGCTTCATCGACCATGGCGAATCGCTTCGGCGGGCAGGTCCCCGGGGGCCCCTGCCGCGGCGAGGGCAGCGAGGCAGTCTCCCCCCGATCCCGGGCGTCCTCAACCCCATGCTACCCTGCGCGCCTAGCTGGCCGCTCCGCCCTCCCCCTTTCGGATCCAGCGAGATTTCGACTACACTTGGCGTTTCGCTCCCGTGGCGCTTCCTGAACGCACCCCAGCCCAATCCACCAACGCTGAAAAGCGCTCGGTCGGCCAAGGTCTGTTTCGAAAATGTGCGGACTGCGGCGTCGTCGCGACCGTCGAAGAGATGGAGGCGCGCTTCCACCTCTGTGCGAGCTGCGGGCATCACCACCCGATGCCGGTCGGCCATTGGGTGAAGCTCTTGCTCGACGGTGGGGCGCTCGAGGCCTGGGACGAGCACATCGCGCCGGCCGACCCCCTCGGCTTCGACGACGGCAAGCCGTACCCGGAGCGCATTACCCGCGCCCAGCGCAACACCGGGCTCTCCGAGGGCGTCTGCACCGGTCAGGCGAGCATCGAGGGGCGGCCCGTCGCGTTCGGCTGCTTCGTGTTCGCGTTCATGGGGGGAAGCATGGGGTCCGTCGTGGGTGAGCGCATCACGCGCCTCTTCGAGCGGGCGGCGCTCTCGCGGCTGCCCGTCGTGCTCGTTCATTCGTCGGGCGGGGCGCGCATGCAGGAGGGCATCCTGAGCCTGATGCAGATGGCCAAGACGGTCGCGGCGCTCGGGCGATTCCGCGCGATGCGGCGCCCCTATGTCAGCGTGCTCGTCCATCCGACGACGGGCGGGGTGGCTGCCAGCACCGCGCTTCTCGGCGACCTCAACATCGCCGAGCCCGGCGCGCTCATCGGTTTCGCCGGGCCGCGCGTCATCGAAGGGACGCTGCGCACCACGTTGCCCGAAGGCTTTCAGCGCTCGGAGTTCCTGGTCTCTCACGGTATGGTCGATTCCATCGTGCCTCGAATGGAGATGCGAAGTGCGCTAGGCAAGGTGCTCGGCCATCTCGGAGGCGCTCCGTGACGGGCCTCGCCGAGACCCTCAATCGCCTCTACGCGCTCGTTCCGCAGGGTCAGAAGCTCGGCCTCGAGCGGATGCAGGCGGCTTGCCAGCGCTTCGGCCATCCCGAAGCGGCGTTCGAAGCGGTGCACGTCGCGGGAACCAACGGGAAGGGCACGGTGTGCGCGTTCGTCGCGTCGATGGCCCGCGCCGCGGGCAGGCGCGTGGGCCTCTACACGTCCCCCCACCTCACGCGTTTCGCCGAGCGCATCCAGATCGACGGCACCGCGATCTCGGACGAAGCGCTCGTACGAAATCTTTCGCTCGTTCTCGACGGCGCCCCCGAGCTTACCTTCTTCGAGGTCGCGACCCTCGCCGCGTTCCTCGCGTTTCGCGAGGCGAACGTCGACCTCGCCGTGCTCGAGGTGGGTCTCGGCGGCCGTCTCGACGCGACGAACGTCATCCCCCCGCCACGCGTCGCCGCCATTACCCGCGTCTCGTTCGACCACATGGCCGATCTCGGCGACACGCTCGGCAAGATCGGCGGCGAAAAAGCCGGCATCATCAAGTCCGGGTCCGCCGTCGTGCTCGGCAAGATCCACCCCGAAGCGCGCGCCGTCATCGAAGAGCGCATCCACGAGGTCGGCGCGCGGCTCGTTCCGCTCGGGGCGCCCGAGCCGATTTCGGGCGCGGCGCTCGCCTACCCACGCATGGCGCTCATCGGCTCGAATCTCGCCGTCGCCGTGACGACCGCGCGCGAGCTCGGATTCGCTCCCGAGGCGATGGCGCAGGGCATCGAGCAGACCCAGTGGCCGGGCCGCAACGAGCTCCTGCACCGGAACGGGCAGGATCTCACCCTTCTCGACTGCGCTCACAACCCGGACGGCGCCGTCGCCCTTTCGCACGCGCTCGACCCGAGCGTGCTCGGCGAAATCGAATCGCGGCGCGAGATCGCCCTCGTGTTCGGCGCGCTCGCGACGAAGAACTGGCGCGCCATGCTGCGACGACTCGAGAACGTCGCGGGCCATCGCGTGTACGTGGCGCCGCCGGCCGAGAAGGCCGCCGACCCGAGCGAAATGGCGGCATATCTCCACGGTGAGACGTCTCCGGACGTGCGTCAGGCGCTCGAGCGAGCGCGCGGTCTCGTCGGAGCCCGCGGTGTCGTCGTCGTCACCGGCTCGACGTACCTCGTGGGCGCGGCGCGGGCACACCTCTTGAATCTACCGAGCGACCCTCAAGTAGCGCTGTGACTTCCAAACGAGAGCTTTTCGGTACCGACGGCATTCGCGGCCGCGCGGGCAGTGAGCCCATGACGCCCGAGCTCGCGCTCCGCCTCGGCCGCGCCATCGCCTACACCGTACGCC
>DASUTR010000512.1:0-23608 GCA_036374535.1 Polyangiaceae bacterium | reverse complement strand
CACCGGCCGACCTCCGACAAATCGCGCGGTGCTCAGCCGCGCCTGCTGCGCGGGCTATTCGGGCTCGCGATGCTGACGACGGGTCACGTCGCCGTCATCGACCTCGACGATTTCGACGCGCCCTGCCGGCGGCCTATTTCGACGAATCCCGCGGAGACCACGGATTTTCGCGGCTGCGTGAACGACTCGCCGCTCGACGAAGCCCGCGCGAAGTTCGGGATTCCGTCGGGAGAATCGGTCTTTTACACCTCGAACGGGCTCGCGAGCGGCGGCGCCACCGTAACGAACGAGACGAGCTGCAACGCCGTCGCGCCCCACCGCCTGCGCTCCGCCTTGCTCGGCAAGACCAACACGACGGACGGCATCGGCACGGCGTCGCTCGTCGCGTTCCCGGAATTTTCGCGTGAAACCGAGACGGTGGATCTGCCGCCGCAGAACCAGCCGAAGCTCTTGGCCGTGCCGTTCGACGCGGTGAGTTTGGACGATGTGCCGCCGCCGCCTCTCGTTTACGTGGGGACGACGGAGTACTCGACGACGAGCACGTCGGCGCGGCTCGCGACCGATCCGAATACCGCGACCGTGGCGTCGCTCACGCTGCCTTTCGTGGAGCCGCGCGCGCACGCGCCAGCCGACCGCGTGACGCTCACCTTCGAGGGCGCCATCACGGCCCCGTTTTCGAAGGGCAACCTCGTTTTCGATCCGGACGACGCTACGGATCCCGGCATGCGCCTCGAGGATGACGCCGCCGAGTTCTGCAACAGCGGCGTTTACGACCAGGCCATGCTCGAGGAGCTCGGGGTCGCCGAGCTCGGCGTCGAGGACACGCCGGAGGCGCGCTCGCTCTTCGCCAGCCGGCACGCCGATTACGTGGAGCTCACGAGCGAGCTCTTGCCCGTCGAGGACGAGTACTGGATTTCGGAGCGCCTTTTCGCCTGCGGCGTCGACTACGGCGTGTGTTCGAGCACGTTCGGCGACTACGAGTCGGACGAGCCGAGCCCGAACCGCCAACTGCGTATCCTCGAGGCGTACCAGGGCCGGCTGCTCGTCGAGCCCGTGACGGAAGCCACCGACGATGCGACGCGCGAGCAAGAGAAGCTCGAGCTGTCGAGGAAGGTCGAGTGCTGCTTCCCGCAGGGCGTGAAGTATCGCGTCCACGTGCGAAACCAGTGGGTGCTCGTCGGCGCGACGAGCGCGCTCCCGCGCGACGTGACCTCGCGACCGGAGACGCTGCCGAACGGCGAGACCCATTTCCGCTGCGTGCGCGACTGTAACCCGACGAAGAGGTGGCATGGTCGCGTCTTCGAGATTGCGACCGACGCGCGGTGTGACGGGCCGGCGGGCCCCCGGACGTGTGCGGTCGGCGCAGCGCAGCCCGGAGATCCGTGCGTTTACGACGCCTGTGAAGGCGACGCGTTCTGCCGGCGCACCGACGCGAGCTTGCGCCTGCCGGGTCGGCCCGCGCCGGGCGAGCCGAGCCAGCCGGGAGACACCGGCGCTCTCGCCTGCATCCATTCCGGCACGACCTCGCGTTTCGCGGTCTACCGCGGGCTCGCGCCCACGGAGCGCGGCATGCAGTACACGTGGCAGACCTCCGGCGGGTTCCGCGCGCTGCTCACGAGCATCGCGACCGTTTCGATCATCGTGATGCCGCAGCAGGTCGACTACGTGCCCGAGATCCAGCGGATCGCCATCGTCGACGGAGCGCAGCTCGGACTCACGCTCGTGAGCCTCGACTCGCTGCGTGTCGAAGAGCCCTGGCCGGTCTACTGACGGCAGCGGAACCAGGATGAGCGCGCGTACGACGCCCGTGATGCAGCAGCACGCGGCGGCGAAGAGCGCCTACCCCGACGCGATCGTTTTCTTTCGGCTGGGCGATTTCTACGAAATGTTCGGAGAGGACGCCGTCGTAGCGGCTCCGCTGCTCGATCTCACGCTCACGAGCCGAAATCGCGGCAAGCCCGACGAGATCCCGATGGCCGGCGTGCCGCACCACGCGGCGCATCAGTACATCGGAAAGCTCCTCGAGCTCGGTTACAAGATCGCCATCTGCGAGCAGATGGCGGACCCCTCCAAGGTGAAGGGGATCGTCCCGCGCGAGGTCGTGCGCGTCATCACGCCCGGCCTCGTCACCGATCGCGAGCAGCTCGACGCTGCGACGAACAATTACCTCGCCGCCGCCCACCTCGCGGCCGGCGAGGTCGGCCTCGCGCTGCTCGATCTTTCGACGGGCGAGCTGCTCGCGACGAGCTTTTCCGATCTGTCCGCCGCGGTCGCAGAAATTGGACGCGCTGCTCCGCGCGAGGCGCTCGTCGGCGGAGCCTCCGACACTCCGGCCGACGCGCTGGCTGCGGCGGAGGGCTTCTTGAAGACGCTCGGCCTCACCGCGCTCCGCAGGGACGACGCGCTCGACGAGCCGGGCTGTGCGTCGGCGCTCGGAGTCCTCGCCGAAGAAGCCCGCGCGCTCGCTCCCTCGGCGCGTCTCGCCGTCGCTCGCGTGCTCCGCTTCGCGCGTGCCTGCAACCCCGGCCTCGAGCTACCGCTCCGTCGCATCGTGCGCTGGGACCCGTCGACGACGCTGATCATCGACCGTACCGCGCAGACGCACCTCGAGCTCGTCGAGAGCCCGTCCGGGCGGGCCAGTACGCTGCTCGCGGTCATTCAGACCACGGTGACGCCGCCCGGCAGTCGGCTCTTGCGACGCCAGCTCTTGGCGCCGCTCGCCGACGTCGAGCGCATCCGGCGAAGGCTCGATCGCGTCGAGCTGTTCGTCGAAAATCCACGCCTGCGCGACGAGCTCCGGGGGGCGCTCGGCGAGGTCGGTGATCTCGAGCGGCTGGCGACGCGGGCGGCGCTCGCCGAGGCGACGCCGCGCGAGCTCGGTGCGCTCCGAGACGGCTTGCTCGCCGGTGCGCGCTCCGTCGCCGTGCTCGAAACGACGCACGGCCCCGCCGCGCGCGAGGCGCTCGGTCTCACGTCCGCCGTGGACACGCTCGACGCTCTCGCCGCCGAGCTCGATCGCGCGCTCGTCGAACGCCCCCCGCGGGAGCTCAAGGAAGGCGCCGTTTTTCGCGAAGGCTTCGACGCCGAGCTCGACGAGCTCGCAAAGCTCGAACGAAGCGGCGCCGAGCGCATGGTCGAGCTCGAAACCACGCTGCGCCAGGTCACGGGCATTCCGACGCTCAAGGTCCGGTTCACGCGCGTGTTCGGCTGGTACATCGAGGTGACGCGCAGTCACGCCGGACGCGTTCCCGAGCACTTTCGGCGCAAGCAGACGGTCGCCGCGGGTGAGCGCTTCACGACTCCCGAGCTCGACGAGCTCGCCGATCGCATCACCCACGCCGAGGAGCGTCACCGCGAGCGCGAGCTCGCGCTCTACCGGGAGCTCGTTCGACGCGCCGGCGCCGAGAGCGAGCGCATCCGCGCGCTGGCGGCGCGACTCGCGCGCTGGGACGTCTCGAGCGCGCTCGCCGAGGTCGCGCACCGGCACGACTACGCTCGTCCGCTCGTCGACGCGGGCGGTGCGCTCGTGATTCGCGACGCCCGGCACCCCGTCGTCGAGCGTGCCGCGGCGCGCGGGCGTTTCGTTCCGAACGACGTCGAGCTCGACCTCGACGCCGAGCGGCTGTGGCTCGTGACCGGCCCGAACATGGCCGGAAAAAGCACGTTGCTCCGGCAGGTTGCGCTGATCGTCGTGCTCGCGCAGATGGGGAGCTACGTGCCGGCGCGGCACGCGCGCATCGGCCTCGTGGACCGCGTGCTCTCGCGCGTGGGAGCGAGCGACAATCTCGCCCGCGGTGAGAGCACTTTCATGGTCGAGATGCGAGAAACCGCGGAAATTCTACGCAGCGCGACGCGTCGCTCGCTCGTCATCCTGGACGAGCTCGGGCGAGGAACGAGTACGTTCGACGGGCTCGCGATCGCGTGGGCCGTCGCAGAGTTTCTGGACGAAGCCGTCGGTTGCCGCGCCCTGTTCGCGACTCACTACCACGAGCTTACCGCGCTCGCCGAGGCGAGCGCGCACGCGGCGAACGTCAGCGTGAGCGCGCGCGAGCTCGACGGCGACGTGGTGTTTTTGCACCGCCTCGTTCGCGGCGCGGCGAGTCGAAGTTACGGCGTGGCCGTGGCGAAGCTCGCCGGCCTCCCCGAGTCGATCCTCGCGCGGGCTCGAGCCGTGCTCGCGTTGCTCGAGAGCGGGGGTTTCTCGGGCAGACCGGAGCCGAGCGCCTCCACCGAGCAGCTCGATCTTTTCGCGGCGAAAGGACCGACCCCCGGTTCCGACGAGGTGCTTCTCACTCTGAAGGAGCTCGACCTCGATCGTCTGACGGGCCTCGAGGCGCTCAAGCTGCTCGAGCGTCTGAAGGCCAAGCTCTGACGTCTCGGGCCGAGACGCGGTGCGAGCGCCCGAACGCTTGCGGCGAACGCTAAAATTTCACCCCGTCATTGCGAAAATGCTTAGTTCTTTCGGTTAGTTAGATGGGTGTTGCCGCGTGCAACATTGGAAGGTCGCGCCGGACCGCTCTTACTTACGATCGTTGATCCGTTCGCTGAACCTCGAGAGGAGGCCCATGGCATGAGCGACGCATCTCGGGATGGACGTGATGAGCCCGCGGCGCCGACCGCGTTCCGTTCGCTCATCCGTTTCGGCAATGTCACGTACCGCATCGGGCGGCTGCGTCGTGGCGAATACGAAGTCGTCCGGATCCTGGACGACGTTCGCATCGGCACGTTCGAGAGCGAGCCGCAACTCACCGTCACGAGCTCGAGCATCCATCCGGCGTTCATTCTGTCGATCGCGCGCGCGGCGGCCAGTCGAACCAGCTGGGTGAAACGCGTGGCCCGCGCTTTACGCCGGCGAACCATTTCCGGTGTGATTCCGCGGGTAGGGGCGGACGCCCCCGAGGGGGGCGACACGAGCGACGAGGAAGAAATCGTCACGTTGCAAAAGCCCGAGAAAAAGGGTTAGCTCCGAAGGCAAGGGCGGGGGCCGAATCCCGAGAGCCCCGAATGAACGATGAAACCGCACAAGCGGTGGGGTTTCTCGAAACGACGCCGTTCGTCGACCTGCTCGTCCACGCGTACGATCGCCGGCTGACGGGAACGCTGGTGCTCGAGGAGCCGGGCGGTCAGAGGCACGGCGTCTATTTCGAGGCAGGTACGCCCCGCAAGGCGAAGACGGCGGAGGCCGTCGCGAGGCTCGGCGAAGTGCTCGTCGAGACCGGGGTCATCAGCGCTGACGTGCATCGCCGCACGCTCGAGCGCGCCGTCGGCGAGCGGACGCTGCACGGCCGCGTGTTGGTCGCAGACGGGATCATCACCGAGCAGACGCTCGCGTTCGGGCTTCGCGAGCAGCTCTTCCGGCAGCTGCTGTGGCTCTTCGCGCGTCCGCTCGGGACGCGCTTCGGTTACTTCGACGGCTCGAATTTCCTCGAGCGCTGGGGAGCGGAGCCGAGCGCTCGCATCAGCGTGATGGAGCTCCTCTGGCGCGGACTTCGCGACCATGCGCGCGCCGGGGAGCTTCGAGCGCTGCTCGGGCGGCTCGGCGATCGCCCGATCGTGCTGCGCGAGGACATGCCGCTCGACTATTTCTACTTCATGGGGACGGACCGCGACGTCGTCGAGCGCTTGCGGCAGGAGCCGCTCCGCCTCGAAGAACTGGTGGAGTCGGCCCCCAATCATCGCGACGTCATCGAGCGTGTCGTGTGCCTGTTGTTGCTCGTCCGGGCGGTCGATCTCGGGACGCGGAGCGCGCCGCCGCTCGGAGTCACCGCGAACGTGGACGAAAACCCGTGGTCCTTGCCGCGCCACGACGTGCCGGTGATCCCCGAGCTCGTCGAGCCCGAGGCCTTGGAGTTCGAACCGCCCGCGTCGACGCCCATCCCCGTTCTCGAACCCGAGATTTGCGACGACGGGGAGCTCGTGCTCGAGAGCGGCGCGGGGAGCGGAGTCGAGCACGCCCGTCAGGAGCGCGCGCTCGCCGCTGCCGAGGCATTCCGCAAGGCCGAGGCGCTGCTCGCACACGGCCACCTCGCCCGCGCCGAAGTCGAAGCCCGCCTAGCGCTCGAGAACGAGCCCGGCCAGGCCGAGTACGTGGCGCTCTGCGCATGGATCGACGTGCTCAAGCCCACGACGGACGTGTCGCGCGTCACCCACGAGCTCAAGCGCGCGCTCCGCCTCGCCGAGCGGAACGTGAAGGTGCACTGGTATCGCGGGCTCGTCTTGCAGCACCTCGGCCGGCACGACCACGCGCTGCGCGAGTTCCGCAGCGTGCTCGAGCTCGATCCTCGCCACCTCGACGCCGCGCGCCAGATCCGGGTTTACGAGATGCGCTTCGAAAAGAGCCGCAAGAGCTGGCTCGGCTGGCGCCGCTGAACGAGCTCGTTCAGCGGCGTCGCGGTTGCGGGGGCGGGGGCGGGGTGGCAGTGCGGCCGTCTTCGGGCCAGGCGTGGCGCGGGTAACGCCGCATGAGCTCGCGCCGGATCGTGGGATAGTGGCGCTCCCAGAAGCCGGCCAGATCGGACGTGACCTGCACGGCGCGCTGGTTTGGGGCGCAGAGGTGAAGGGTGAGCGGAAGCGCGCCGCGAAGGATGCGCGGCCCGTCGCCGCTGCCGAAGAAATCCTGGAGGCGCGACTCGATCCACGGGGGCTTTCCGCGCTCGTAGCGCACCTCGAGCGTTCGTCCGCCCGCGAGCCGTATGCGCTCCGGCGTCTCTTCGTCGAGCAGGCGGCGCGTGTCGCGGGGCAGCCCCGAAAGCACGAAGGCGCCGAGGTCGAGAGCGTCGAGCTCTGCGAACGACGTTGCACCCTCGGCCGCCTGCGACAACGCCGCCTCGAGCAGGCTCGGAACGTCCGCGGGCAAGCCGCGCTCGGGATAGCGCTCGGCGAGTAGCGCGAGGCGCGCGACGAGGCCGAGCGCCGCGTCGTTGCGCAGGAACCGATCGGGCCGCTCGCGGGCGGCGAGCGCCAGCAAGCGCGCGGCTTCCGACGAAGGCGGCGCCGAGGTGCGCGTTTCCTCGAGCGTCACCGCCCCCCAGCGCATCGCTACGACGCGCTCCACGCGCTCGCGCTCGGCGTTCCAGACGAGCTCGTCCGTGAGCTCGATGCGATCCTCGTAGAGCTCGAGCAGCAGGCTCTCGTCGACGGCGCTCGCCCAGCGCACTTCCGTCGGCCGCCCCGGGCGCTCCTCGACGTCGAGCGCGACCAGGAGCGGTGCGTCGTGTACGACGCTCTGCTCGGAGAGGCGCGCCGTGCGACCGCTGGTCAAGACGAGCTCGCGCGAGCCGCGCTCGCGACGCCGCGCTAGGCGGTCGGGAAACCCGGTGAGGATCGCCGCAAGCAGCGCCCGCTCGACGAGCTCCCGAGAATCGGGGCGCTCTCGCTCGCCGCGCAGGGCGCGCGACAGCTGACGGTACCCGCGTTCGACGGCGCTCACCGCGCGCGCGTCGAGACCGAGCGAGCGCACCCGACCCGGCGCGAAGTCCACGCGCTCGGCTTCGTCGAAGCGCTCGACGAGCTCGAGCAGATCGGACGGGCCGGCGGCGCCGAGCTCGGCGCGCCGTCCGGCGGGTCCGAAGGCCGTGCGCGCGTCGCTGCGAATGTCGCGCTCGCCGAGCAGCGCGGCGACGAGCGCGGCGTCGTGACCCACGCCGCGCCGTTCGCCCTCGACGACGATGCGCGCGAGCCGCGGGTGTAACGGCAGCTCGAGCATGCGCCGCCCGATCGGCGTGAGGTCGCCGGAGGCCCCGACGGCCCCGAGCAGCGCCAGAAGCTCCTCGGCCGCAGCGAGGCTCGCCGCCGGCGGCGGCGTGAGCAGGGGAGGCGGAGTTCGCGAGACGCCGCGCAAGACGAGCAGCGCCTCCGAGAGATCGGCGCGCGCGATTTCGGGCGCGTCGTGCTCGGGGCGCGCCTCGAAATCGCCGCGGGTATAGAGCCGGAGCACGTGGCCCGGTCCGGTTCGACCCGCGCGGCCGGCGCGCTGCGTCGCCGAGGCGCGGCTCACCTTCGCCGTCTCGAGCTTCGGAAGGCCGCTCCACGCCGAGTGCGTCACGAGCCGGGCGAGCCCCGAATCGACCACGACCCTCACGCCCTCGATGGTGAGCGACGACTCGGCGACGTTCGTCGAAAGCACGACCTTGCGGCGGGGCGACGGCGCGACGGCGCGCGCTTGCTCCTCGAGCGATAGGTCACCGTGCAGCGGCAAGAGCGACAGATCGCGCTCGCGGGCGAGGGTTTCGAGCGCTTCGGACGCGCGGCGGATCTCCGCAGCGCCCGGCAGGAAGACGAGCACGTCGCCCTCCGGCGCGAGCTCGAGCGCGTGGCGAACGGCGCTCGTGACGCGTTTTTCGAGCGGGCGATCGTCGAGCTTCGGCTCGTGCTCGATGGCGAGCGGATGAGCGCGACCCTCGCTCCGCAGGCGCGGCACGTCGCCCAGGAAGTGCGCGATCGGCGCGGCGTCGAGCGTCGCGCTCATCACGACCAGCGCGAGGTCCGGACGCGTCTCGGTTCTCAAGCGCGCGACGAGCGCGAGCAGGAGGTCGCTCTCCACGTGGCGCTCGTGAAACTCGTCGAGCACGAGCACGTCGACGCCGCGGAGCTCTGGATCGGCGAGCAGGCGCCGGAGCAGCACGCCTTCGGTGACGTAGCGGATGCGCGTCTTCGGCCCGCTCACTTCTTCGAAACGGACGCTGTATCCGACCGTGTCGCCGGGCCGTTCGCCGCGCTCTTTCGCGACGAAATGCGCCGCCATGCGCGCGGCCAAACGGCGCGGCTCGGTGACGACGATACGGGCGTCCGGCGCCACGGCGTGGAGCGCCCAGGGTAGCCGCGTGGTTTTTCCGGCTCCCGGCTCGGCTTCCAGGACGAGCGCCCGTGCGGAAGCGACGGCGGAGACCACGTCGGGGAGCAGGGGGTCGATCGGAAGGGGTCGCACGCGGCGCCATCTTGCTACACTTCGGCCCCGATGACCCGACGCGCGGCGCTGTTCGACATGGATCGAACGCTCCTGAAGAAGGACACCGCTGCTCTCTATACCCGCTACCGCCGCGATCTGGGCGAGGTCGGAATCGGAGACGTGCTCCAGGTCGGCTGGTGGATGATGCAGTACACGATGGGCGTCATCGACGCGCCGCGCGTCGCGCTCAAGGCGCTCGAGCATTTTCGAGGCCGCGAGGAGCGCTGGCTCATCGAGTCGTGCGAGGGTTGGTTCAAGGAATACGTTCTCGAGCACGTCCAGCCGCGCGGGCGCGAAGCGGTGGAGCATCACCGCGCTCGAGGGGACGTCATCGCCATCGTCACGGGCGCGACGCCGTACGCCGCGAACCCGCTCGCGCGCGAGCTCAACATCGACACCGTGGTGTGCACGACCCTCGAAGTGGACGCCCAAGGGCGCTTCACCGGGCGGCCCGTCGAGCCGCTCTGCTACGGTCAAGGCAAGCTCGAGCTCGCGCGGCGTGCGGGCGAGCGCCTCGGGTTTCGCGTGGAAGAAGCGACGTTCTACAGCGACAGCATCACCGACGTGCCGCTGCTCGAAGCCGTGAAGACACCCATCGTGGTGAACCCCGACCGCCGACTGCGCCGCGTCGCCGAACGCCGCGGCTGGCCCGTCGAAGCCTGGTAGCTAGAGGCTGCGCCCGCCGAGGCGCACCGCCCAGGTGAGCTTGCCCAGATTCTTCAGCACGTTCGGTACGCGCTTGAATAGATTGATCGACGGCGGTCGCATCTCGACGATCCGGATGGGGATTTCGTGGACGCGGATGCCCGCGCGATAGGCGCGAATGACGAGCTCGCTCGCGAACACGTCCTTGTCGGTGAGGCACGCTTCGACGAGCGGCGCGACGCGGTCGCGGCGAAACGCCTTGAGCCCGTGGGTGTCGCTGCCGCGAAAATCCAGCAGAACGCGGAGCAGCGTCGTATACACGATGCTCGTCGCGTGACGGAAGAGCGGGCGTTGATCGGCGGCGCCGTCGATGAGCTTCGAGCCGATCACCATGTCCGCCGCGTCGCTCTCGAGCAACGCGAGGGCCCGGCGGTGAAAATCGACGTCGCAGAGATCGATTTCTTCGCAAATCACGAGCGTGCCCCGGGCGTCGAGGATTCCGGCGCGGAGCGCTCGCCCGTAGTTCGGCTCGCCTACCGAAAGGAAGCGCACCTCGGCGTATTTTTGGGCGAGCTCGCGCGCTACCTCGAGCGTGCGGTCGCGCGAGCCGTTTTCGGCGAGCACGATTTCGTAACGGAGGCCGAGCGGCGCGAGCCGTTCGTGCAGGTCCACGACGGACGCATGGAGGATCCCTTCCTCGTTGTAGACGGGGATCACGATCGAGACGCGGATGGGCTCGCTCATCGGTGTCCGGCGAGCTCCAGCGCGCGACGAGCGCTTTGCCGCCCCATGAGGAGCGCGTCTTCCATCGAACAGTAGGTCCAGCGCCCGTAGCGCCCGTCCGATACGATGCGCGCTTCGGCGAGGAACGGCTCGATCACGGCGAGAGCGTCGTAGTACGCGTGGTCGAAGATGACGTAGGCATAGTCGATGCGGCGCGCTCTCGCGAAGCGCACGTGCTCGCGCCCGGTAATGACGCCCATTTCGACGAGACCCGACACCACTTCGGGCATCACGCGTGCGAGGTCCGGCTCCGCGCGATCCGCGAGCTCGATGTAGAGACTCGCCTTGCCCGGCGGCGCGACGTCGGCGGAAAAGTACGAGTAGCACCCCACGCGATAGAACGGATACTTCGCCTCGGGGACGTAAGCCCAGTGAAAATCGGTGCGCGGGGGCGCTTCGAGCGCGACGTCGAGGTAATGGAGATGGGTCGCTCGGAGCGTTCGGGCGGCGGCCCGAACCTCGGGGGGCGCGTCGCTCAAGAGACCGATGAGCACGGGCAAGGGAACGGTGCTGACGAGCACGTCGAATCCGACGCGCTCGCCCTCGAAATCGAGCGTGCGGCGCGCAAGGTCGATGCGAGTCGGCGCGCGGCCGAGCTCCACGTGCCGTGTCCGCCGGAACATGGCTTTCGGCAGCTCGCCGATACCGAGCCGCGGATAGAGGAAGGTTTGGTTGTACCCGAGCTCGCTCTTTACCACGCCGACGGCGCCGGCAATCACGTCTTCGAGCTTCGGCAGCGGAACGAAGCGCTGGCACCAGGCACTCGTGATCTCGCTCGGCGCGACGCCCCAAAGCCGCGAGTTGTACGGCACCATGAAGTGTCGCGTGATGCCCTCTCCGAAGTGCGCGAGGCAGAACTCCTCGAAGTTCTTCGGGTCGGGTTTGCCGGCGGCGAAATGCGCCGCGATGAACCCGGCGACGCACTCGTACGCGACGTTCGGCGGCAAGCCGAACGTGTTCGCCTGGAAGGGATAGCGCGTGTAGACGCCGTTCGACCATACGACGCTGCGCCGCACGATCTCGTGTACGTCTCCTCCCAGCCACTCGAGGACGTCGCGCCGCATTTCGGGATCGCGCAGGTGCAGGAGGTGTCCGGTTCGGTCGAAACGAAAGCCCTCGTCCTCGACGGTGATGGCGTGACCGCCCGGAAAGGAGAGTTTCTCGAACACCCGGTGTGGAACGCCCGCGCGCTCGAGCTCGAGCGCCGCGGACAGGCCGGTCAGACCCGCGCCGAGGACGGCGACGGGGACGCTGTGTTCGGAGGGAGGGTTCGGCAAGGGCGGCGGGACCGTACGGAAGGGGCAGGGGGTTTGTAAAGCTTGCGCACGCAGGAAGAAGGGCGCCACGATGCGAGGCGATGGCGGCGGCCGACACGCTTCTGATTGGCATTGCCGGCGGCACCGGCAGCGGCAAAACCACACTCGCCCAGCGCATCGCCGGGGCCCTTCCGGGCGGCGTGGTCATCATCGAACACGACTGGTACTACCGGGATCGCTCCGGCGTTCCGGCGGCCGAGCGCTCGGGTCTGAACTACGACGAGCCGGCGTCGCTCGAGAACGACCTCCTCGCTCGCCACCTCGCGACGCTGAAGTCGGGGTCGGCAGTCGAGTGCCCTCAGTACGACTTTGCGACGCACACGCGCGCGCGCGCGACGGAACGCATCGAACCGGCGCGCATCGTCGTCGTCGAGGGGATCCTGCTGTTCGCCGTGCCCGAGCTCCGGGCCTCGTTCGACCTCAGAATTTTCGTCGACACCGACGACGACATTCGGCTCATGCGCCGGATCCGCCGCGACATCGTGGAACGCGGGCGCGACATCGGCGCGATCGAAGCGCAGTACTACGCGAGCGTGCGCCCGATGCACCTGCTCCACGTCGCGCCGAGCAAGCGCTTGTCGCACCTGATCGTGCCCGAGGGCGGCGAAAACGCCGAAGCGCTCGACGTCATCGTCGGCCGCCTGAAGTACCTCCTCGCGACCCCCTCGACGTCGTGACCTTTCGAACGACGGCTCCGCGGTGTTTCGCCGGCTCGTGAAGAGCTAGAGCAACTCGTCGGATTCGAGGCGTTCGACGGCCGGCGCGCCCGTGTGGGTGCCGCCGCGCTTGAGCAGGACGAACGGCCCGTCGATTGCGGCGATGCCGAAACGCTTGGATTTCAGCGCGCGCGTGACGTGCTCGCCGCCGCCCCAGCGCAGGCTCTTGCGGCTGAATACGACGAAGCGCGCGTCGCGCACGCCGTCCTTCAGCGAATAGAGGCGTTTGCGGCGTGCGACGTGGGGACCTTCGTGCTCGCCCGCGCAAACGGCGGCGTCGTCGGGGATTTTCGCCGCGATGCGCAGCCACGCGGCGCGCCGAGCCGTGTCCTCGTCGTTCCAGGCGAAGCTCACTTCGTGGAAAGCGGTGCGGAAGGTGCTGCGGAAGAACGCGCCGAAGTGCGTGGTGACGACCGCGGCGCCGAGCAGCACGACGAGCGCGGCGCGCAAACGTATCGCGGGCTTGCGCACGGCGAGCGCGACGTTCGAGCCGAGCGCGATGTACGGCAAGAAGTGCAACGAGTAGTGGAATTGCACCATCACGATCGAGCTGTCGCTCGCGGCGAGCCCGACGATCGCGAGCCCGGGCAAGAGAAGCGGTAACGTTCGCCACTGTCTCACCGGAAGCCACGCAAAGGGCACGAAGAGCTGCAACGCGAGCAAGAGCTTCTGGCTCGTGAACAGAGTCGACGCGACGTAGAGAGGGTTCGTGAAGAGCGTCTTCGCGACGCCCCCGAAGCCCGAGTCTCCGGGTCGAATCAGCGGAGCGTAGTAGTCCGAGAACGAATCGACCGTGAAGTGCTTCATGAAGCCGAACTTCACGCCGACGAACCACGCTGCCGAAGCGGCCGCGACGGCGAGCGCCGACTTCGGCCGGATACGCAGCGCGAACAGCCCCGCGCCGACGAGCGCGAAGCCGAGCGCCACGTCTTCGCGGCAGAGTAGCCCACCGAACACGGAGAGCGCGAGCCAACGCTTCGAACGCCGCACGAAGAAGTACGCCGCCCACGCCACGAAGAACGGGCTCAGCGCAAGGAAGTGGAAGTCGTAGAAATTCGGTCCGTGCAGGGCCGGGTGAGCGAGATAGGCGAGCACGATGGTGACGGCGGGGAGCGTAGGACCCATGAAGCGGCGCCCGAGGAGGTAGACGGGTAGCGCGGCGCCGCCGAGCGCGAGCGATTGGACGGCGAGCAGCGTCTCGGTGCGAGGAACGAGCGCGTAGAGCGGCAGGACGGCGTAGAGAATCGGCTCGAAGTGAACGCCGAAGTACTGATCGCCGAGCGTCCTTCCGTGGTCTCCGGCGAGCGTGCAGTAGAGGAGGTTTTCGAACAGCGCGAGGTCGAAGATCGACGTGAGACCTTTGTCGTGGAGGCGGATGCTCGCGAGCGTCGCGTAGGTCACGTAGGCGAGAATGGAGGCGCCCGCCGCCGCGTCCCACACCGTTCCGCGTGCGCTCGCGGCGGCGACGAAGCGGGGAAAGAAGCGCAAGCTCACGGCCAGGGTGCGCTCGAAAACGAGCGCGACGAGCGCCGTCACGATCATCAGCGCGAGGGGCGCCCCGTGGAAGGCGTTCGGATCGAGGAGGCCCGGGAGCGCGAAGACGGCGAGCAGAGGGCTCGCGACGAGCGCCGTCCGCTCGATGCGCGCGAAATATTCGGGCCGCCGCGCCGCCACGGCGAGGACCAGGATCGCCGCGACAAGGGCGCTGACGAGCGAGCCCGGCGCCGCGCCCCGCCAAACTCCGGGCAGGTTCTGCGACACGAAGGCGCCTCGGTCGCCGGCGGCGAATACGAGGATGAGGCCCTGCCACAGGGCGAAGAGCTCGGCCGCGACGAGCGCCGCGACTCCTCCACGCGGCCAGGAGCTCGGGCTGGGCAGTCGCATGGCGCTTCGCGGGCGGCCTAGTGCGCCGCGTTCCAGTTCGGGCCCGCGCCCGCGTCCACCGTCAGGGGCACGGCAAGCTCGTAGGCGGACTGCATGGCGTGCTGAATCGCGGCCTTCGCTTCGTCGGCCTCGGCTTCGGGAACTTCGAAGACGAGCTCGTCGTGGACGGTGAGGATCATGCGGGAACCCGGCGTGACCGGAGCACGGAGCGCGAGCATCGCGAGCTTCAAGATATCGGCGGCGCTGCCCTGGATCGGCATGTTCATCGCGATGCGCTCGGCGGCGAGCCGCTCGGCCCGATTGCCGCTTCTGATCGCGGGCAGGAGCCGCCGCCGGCCGAGGAGGCTCCGCACCGACTCTCCCGCGCGCGCGTGTTCGAGGGTTTCGTTCATGAAGCGGCGAACGCCCTGGTAGCGCTGGTAGTACGCCGCGATGAAGCGCGCGGCTTCCGCCCGCGGGATGCCGAGCACCTTGGCGAGCCCGCCCTCGCCCTGCCCGTAGATGATGCCGAAGTTCACGGCCTTGGCCCGCGTGCGGTGCTCGCGTTCGACGCGATCGGCCGTAAGGTCGAAGATTTCCATGGCCGTTCGCTGGTGGACGTCTTCGGCCGTCTTGAAGCCTTCGACGAGCACCGGATCGCCGGAGAGGTGCGCGAGCACGCGAAGCTCGATCTGCGAGTAGTCGGCGCTGATGAGTACGTGGCCCGGCGGCGGGACGAAGGCCGCGCGGATTTTCCGCCCGAGCTCGGTGCGAATCGGAATGTTCTGGAGATTGGGATCGGACGACGAAAGCCGGCCCGTGGCGGCGACCGTCTGCTCCCAGCTCGTGTGAATGCGGCCCGTGCTCGGGTGGACGAGCGTCGGCAGTGCATCGATGTACGTGCCCTTGAGCTTCGAGATCGAGCGGATATCGAGCACGATGCGTGGAAGCTCGTGCTCTTCGGCGAGCGCCTCGAGCGTTTCTGCGTCCGTCGAGCGCGACGTCTTCGTGCGTCGCAGCGGCTTCATGCCGAGCTCGTCGAACAGGATCGTTTCGAGTTGGCGCGGCGAGTTCACGTTGAACTCGTGTCCGGCGGCGCGGTGCGCTTCTCGCTCGAGCCGCGCGATTTCGCGTTCCGCGTCGTCGCCGAGCGCCTGGAGGACCGAGGTGTCGACCCGCACTCCGGCGAGCTCGAGATCGACGAGCATGCGCGCGAGCGGCATCTCGACGCTCTCGAAGAGCCGCTCGAGGCCGGCCTCCGCAAGGCGCGGCGCGAGGTGCTCGGCGAGACGGAGCGCGATATCGGCGCTCGCGCCAACGAAGGACGCCGCTTCTGCGCACTCGAGTTGGTCGAAGCCGACCTTCTTGCCCCGGCCTCGACCCGTGAGCTCCTCGATCGTTTTCTGGCGGACGCCGAGCTCGCGCTCCGACAGCGCTTCGCGATCATGCCGCGCCTCCGGGTCGAGGAGGTAGCTCGCGATTCCGGCGTCGAACGAGAAGCCCTCGAGCCTTACGTCGTGCCGCGCGAGGAGCACGCCGAGGCGCTTGAGGTCGAGCCCGGTCTTCTTCACGTTCGGATCGGCGAGCGCGGGCGCCAGGATCGCGAGCGCCTGGGCCGTCGGGATCTGCTGGGGCATGCCGACGTAACGGTGCGCGAACGGTACGTAGACGCCGTGGCCCGGCTCGATCGCGAGGCCCAAGCCGATGAGGGCGCCCCGCATCGCCACGTCGGGTTCGATCGCCGCGGCGAGCGAGAGTCGCCCGCGGCGCGCCGCGGATTCGACGAGCCGCTCGAGCTCCGCCGCGTCCGTCAGCGTCGTGTATTCGCCGGGCGACGCCAGCGCGGCGGCGGAAGCGGGGCTCGGTTCGGGCGACGCGCCAAGCGCTGGGGCAATGGCCGTGGCCGCTGCCGGAGCAGGTCCCGAGGTAGCCCTCTCTTCGGCGTCGAGTTGGGTGAGCTGGCGCGTAAATCCAAGCTCCGTATAGAGCGCGCGGAGCGTCGGGATGTCACGCCCCGTCCAACGCAGCCGCTCGAGCTCGAGCTCGAGGGTGCAGTCGCTCTTGAGCTCGACGAGACGCCGGCTGAGAAACGCGTCCGCTTTGTGTGCGGCGAGGTTTTCGCGCACCGCTTTCTTCTTGAGCGACTCGAGGTTCGCGTAGATCCCGTCGAGCGAACCGAACTCGACGAGGAGGTCTTTCGCCGTCTTCGGGCCGACGTGCGGGACGCCCGGAATGTTGTCCGACGTGTCGCCCATCAGCGCCAGAAGATCACCGAGCTTGGCTACGGGAACGCCGAAGCGCTCCTCGACCTCGCGCGGTCCGATCACGCGGTTGCGCATCGTGTCCCAGAGCACGACGTCGTCACCGACGAGCTGCATCAGATCCTTGTCGGCGGCGACGATCACCGTGCGAAGCCCGTGTTCGCGCGCCTTCTTCACGAGGGTCGCGATGATGTCGTCCGCCTCGACGCCGCTCACCTTGTAGGTGGCGGTGCAGAAGGCGCGCACGATCGCCTCGCACCGCGCCATTTGCGACGAGAGGTCGGGCGGTGACGGGGGCCGGTGCGCCTTGTATTCCGCGAAGATGTCCCGGCGGAACGTGTCGCGTCCGGCGTCCATTGCGATTGCAAAGAGCTGCGGCCGGCGTTCGCGCACGAGGAGCTCGAGCATGTTGACGGTGCCGAGAACGGCGTGCGTCGGTTCCCCCGAGGGGCTCGAGAGCGGGACGAGCGCGTGATAGGCGCGAAGCACGTAGCTCGAGATATCCACGATGTAGAGGACATCGGGCGCGCCGGCCGGGTAGAGCTCCGTGGCCATGCGGACTCGTACCCCGAAACGCCCCGGAGGTGTTCGCCGGAACATTCGCGGGGGCCCGTGCCACGGGGGCGGCGGGTGACGGCGCTACCGAGCGCTTCGACGTAGCGATATCGGACTTGATTCAATCCTACGAGAAAACCCGCTTCGCTAGCACTTCCGCGACTGGTAATCCGTAAGCACCCCGGATACTCTTGAAAGCGTTGGGCCCCGTAGATTCAAACAGCCCGACGGCCGTCGTTCCCGTGGCGGCCGTCGCCGGTAAGTATCGCCTCACGCGCATGCTCGGGCGGGGCGGCATGGGCTCGGTCTGGGAGGGCATTCACGCGACGCTCGGCACGCGCGTGGCCGTGAAGTTCATCGACGCCGAGCACGTCGAGAGCGCGGAAGCTCGACGTCGCTTCGAGAACGAAGCGCGAGCGGCCGCGGCGCTTCGCAGCAAACACGTCGTCGAGGTCTACGACCATGGTCTGATGGACGACGGGCGGCCGTTCATCGTCATGGAGTTTCTCGAGGGCGAACCGCTCGATCGACGACTCGAGCGCGCCGGCCGGCTTCCGGCGCGGGACACGGCCCGCCTGATGTCGATGATCTGCCGCGCGCTGTCGAAGGCGCACGCCGCGGGCATCGTTCATCGCGATCTCAAGCCCGACAACGTGTTCCTCGTGTGGGACGACGAGGACGGCTCCGACGTCGCGAAGGTCGTGGACTTCGGCATCGCGAAGTTTACGGACTCGCAGGGCCCCGTTTCGGCGACGCGTACCGGGTCGGTGCTCGGAACGCCCTATTACATGAGCCCCGAGCAAGCACGTGGCTTGCGCACGGTCGATCACCGTTCCGACCTCTGGTCGGTGGCCGTCATCGCGTACCGGTGCATCACCGGTCACTTGCCGTTCGAGGGCGAGGCGGTCGGGGACGTCCTCGTCAAACTCTGCACGGCGCCGCTGCCCGTCCCGTCGAAGATCGTTCCCGACGTTCCACCCGGGTTCGACGCCTGGTTCGCTCGCGCTCTCTCGCGCGAGCCCGAAGCGCGCTTTCAGTCCGCGTCGGAGCTCGCGACGTCGCTCGCACTCGTGTGCGGTTTGAGCGTTCCAGAGCGGCACCCGGGCGACAGCACGAGCGGCTCGTCGCCGAACATCCGGGTGCGCATCAGCGCGGGAGTAACCCCGTTCGTGTCGGCGACACCGTTCAACGCGACGACACCCTCGCCATTGGTCGGTTCCGGTCCCGAGATCACCGGCGCTCCGATCACCCAGACGCCAGCTCCTACGCGGGCGAAGGCGGGCCGGAGCGGGCTCATCGCCGGCGCCGTCACCCTCGCGCTCGTGCTCGCCATCGGCGTGGGCGTCGTCATGAAGCTCTTACATAAGGACGAGCCGCTCCCGATTCCCGAACCCGCGGCCAAGCCCGAACCTGCTCCCGCTGCGCCGGCCGTTCTCGAAACGGCGAAGCCCGTCGTCCCCGCGCCGCCCGTCGCGCCCGTCGCTTCGAATCTCCCCAGCGAAACGCCCGCTGCTGCTCCTGCCGTCCTTCCGAAGCGTCCGGCTGCGCGTCCGGCGGTCAAGCCGAAGGCACCGGCGCCGGGCCGGCCGAGGGCGCCGAAGCCCGCCGACGACATGGGCTTCTGACCCAACCGAAATGTCACGAAGCGCCGGATACGCGGCGTTTCTGCGGGACATCAAGCTGCAACGAATTACAGGTCGATGACAATCGGCCGGCGGGTCGATGGTACTCGCGAGTTCAGGATGATTGTCCTCCTGCTCGTTCTCTACGGCTGCGTCCTTTTGCTTTTGTGTAGTTACGGCGCGCATCGCGCTCACCTCGCGCTCGCCTGCGTCCGTCACGCCAAGCGGCTTCGCCGTCTCGAACGCACCCCCGAGCTGCCGGCGACGCTTCCCGTAGTCACCGTCCAGCTTCCCATCTTCAACGAAGCCACCGTCGCGCGCCGCTTGATCCTCGCAACGGGCGCGCTCGACTATCCGCGCGAATTGCTCGAGATCCAGGTGCTCGACGATTCCACGGACGAAACCGTCGGCATCGCGCGCGCGGCGGTCGACGAGCTCCGCGCTCTCGGGATCGATGCCGAGCACATTCGCCGGCCGAGCCGTCACGGCTACAAAGCGGGCGCGCTCGACTACGGGCTCCGCCGTGCACGCGGCGAGCTCGTCGCGGTCTTCGACGCCGACTTCGTTCCGCGCTCGTCGTTCCTTCGCGAGATCGTCGGCCACTTCTCCGACCCGCGCATCGGCATGGTTCAGACGCGCTGGGATCACGCGAACCGCGAGCAGAGCCTGCTCACGAGCGTTCAAGCGCTGATGCTCGATGGGCATCACCTCGTGGAGAATCGCGCGCGCTACGCGAGCGGCTGTTTCTTCAACTTCTCCGGCACGGGTGGCATCTGGCGCCGCGCGGCGATCGCCGAAGCCGGCGGCTGGCAGCACGACACGCTCACCGAAGATCTCGACCTTTCGTACCGCGCCCAGCTCGCGGGTTGGCGCTTCGTCTACCGCGCCGACGTGCTGACGCCGGCCGAGCTCCCCGAAGACATGTCGGCGTTCCGCGCGCAGCAGTACCGCTGGGCCAAGGGCACCGTGCAGACGGCGCGAAAGCTCCTGAAGCGCGTCCTCGAGACCGAGCTTCCGTTCGGCCAGCGCGTCGAGGCCGCGTTCCACATGCTGCCTCACGCCGCGTACCCGGCGACCGTGCTCCTCACGCTCCTGCTCTTGCCGGCGCTCTTGTTCCTGCCCGCGACCGATTTTCGCACCTTGCTCATCGTCGACGTGCCGCTCTGCGTGGGCGCTACCGGTTCGCTCGCCATGTTCTACGGCATGGCCGAACGGGCCCGGGGCCGCTCCCCCTGGAACGCCATCGTTCGGCTCCCCGCGCTCATCGCGCTCGGGACGGGCCTTTCGCCCCACCTCACGGCGGCCGTGTTCGAGGGGCTCACCCGCATGGCGGGCGAGTTCGTGCGCACGCCGAAGCGCGGCGAGGCGCGGGGCCGTTACCGCCAGGTTTCGAAGCTTCCGTTCGTCGAGGTACTGTTCGCCGGCGTTTCGGCGACGAGCGCCGTCGTCGCCTTCCAGACGGGGCACTACTTGGCGATGCCATTCGCGGCACTGTTCTCCGCGGGGTACCTCTACGTCGCCGTCATGGTCGCGCGGGAGCAGCTCGCTTTCGCGGGTGCCGCCGCTCCGGTGCCGGTCAGCGAATCGACCGAGGCCGCCGAGGTTCCGACCGTGCCGAACGCCGCGTAAACGTCCGAGCGGCTCTTGCAGGGCTGGAACCGGGTTCCCGGGCGAGCGTGGTAACGTTTCGCGGGGTCTGCGAGGGCGCGAGCCGTCGGGCCGGTCCTCGCGTATGGACTTCCGCCCCCGCCCGGGTACTATCTTGAGGGTTCGCGGGAGAGCTTTTCCTCGATGACGAAGGCCGAAATCGTCCAGGCGGTCTATACCCGGCTGGGTGGCTTCTCGAAGAAGGAGTCCGCGGATCTCGTCGATCTCGTGTTCGAGACGATGAAAGAGACGCTCGGCCGGGGCGAGAAGATCAAGATCTCGGGGTTCGGGAACTTCGTGCTGCGTGACAAGCGCCAGCGTCAGGGCCGAAACCCGCAGACCGGCGAGCCCATCATGATCACCGAGCGCCGTGTCCTGAATTTCAAGGCGAGCCAGCTCCTGAAGCAAGCGCTCAACGAAGATCGAGGCGGCGCGCCCGACGAGGTGGCCGAGGCCAACGATTGATGGACGACGAAGAGGTCGGACCCGTCAAGCTCTACTACCGGATCGGTGAAGTCGCGGGCATCGTCGGGGTCGAGCCGCACGTGCTCCGCTATTGGGAGACGGAGTTTCGTTCGATCCGACCGCAGAAGTCGCGCAAGGGCCAGCGCATCTACTCCCGTCGCGACGTCGATCGGCTCCTCAAGGTCAAGGACCTCCTCTACACGCACGGCTTCACGATCGCGGGTGCGCGCAAGAAGCTCCGCGAGACAGGCGCCGAGCCGCCGACCGAAGGGGAGAGCCGGGCCCTCGGGGTGGCGCGTACGGCGCTCGTCGAGCTCCGTCACGAAGTCGAATCGATGCTGGCCGAGCTCGAGCGCATTGCCGGAAGCTCGGCCGCTTCCGCCGTAGTTCCCCGCAACGCCTGACGGCGCGGGGACGATTTAAGTCCGACCGCGGCTTGACTCCTCGCGGCCGTGCGGCCACATGCCTGGCGTCGGAAGGAGACGACCATGGCTGAAGGCCTCAACCGCGTAATGCTGCTTGGTAACCTGGGTCAGGACCCGGAGCTCAGGATGACCAGCGGGGGTCAAGCCGTCCTCAAGCTTCGCCTCGCCACCTCGGAGACGTACCTCGATCGAAACAAGGTTCGCCAGGAACGAACCGAGTGGCACAGCGTCGTCGTCTGGGGAAAGCGTGCCGAGGCACTGTCGAAGTTTCTGACGAAGGGTTCGCGTATCTTCGTCGAGGGCGGAATTCGCACCTCGAGCTACGAAGACAAAGAGGGTCAGAAGCGCTACCGGACCGAGGTCGTCGCGTCGAACATCATCCTCTCGGGTGGTGGCGGCGGCGGCGGCGGTCGCGGCGGCGGCGCGCGCTCGCAGGAGCCCGGCGACGGCCCCGAGCCCGCAGCGAGCGGCGGCGGTTACGGCGATCAGGACTACGGCGGTGGAAACGACGACGAGATCCCGTTTTGAGCCTCCGTCGGGCCATTTCGCGGCCTGAACGAACGTGAGGTCGGACGTGAGGGTCTTCGTGCGATGGGCCGTGCCGCTCCTGGTCGCGGCGGCATCAGGCTGTTCGCGGGAGGAACCCGTACCCTCACCCAGCCGCAAGGAAGTTCCCGTCGTCGCACCCATCGGGCTCGTCGCCGAGCTCGAGGTGCCCGAGCCGCGACGGGTGTGGGCGTCGCTCCGAAAGCTCGGTGGCGAGCGAGCGGCGCTCCTGCCGTCGAGCTTCGAGCTCGGCCTGTTCGCGTTGTTGGACCTTCCGCCGCGCGTCGCGGGCTACCTGCGACCCGACACGCCCATCGTCGGGGTGGCGCTCCTCCCGCCGGGCGCTGCGGCGACGGCGGTGGTCGGCGTGCGGACGATGCGTGGCGCCGAGCTCGTCAAAGAGCTCGCGAGCGGGACGGACGCTCCATTTCGCGCCGAGCGTGACGGTTCGCCGGTGACGCTGCTCGTGGGGTCCGCCGGTTCCTCCGTGCTCGGGATCGTGGACGACTGGTTGCTCATCGGGCGCGAAGCGAACGCCTTGCGCGCGAGCGGCGTCTACTTGGCCCGCGGCCTCGGTGCGCGGCGCCCGCGCGCGGAGCCCATCACCGTTCGCATCGAGGGTCCTGCGCTCGCAGGCCCGATTTCGGCGGGTCTGCGCGAGCGTTGGGCCACGTTGCGCGCCGACCTCGCCGACAAAGATCGGGCGGCGCGCGCTCTCCACGGCCGCGCCCCCGATTTCGCCGATCCGGCGGCTCTGCTCGGACTCGCGGACGGCGTCGTCGCCTCGACGCTGCAGCTCTCCGCGTCCATCGAGCACGCCACCTTGACGCTCGAGCCCGACGCCGACCACGTCGAGCTCCGGCTCTCGATCGCACCACGCAAGGACGGCGCGCTCGCGCGCTTCACGCAAGCGCTCGCCGTGGGCCCGCTCGCGCCATTGCTCGAGCTGCCGAGCGACGTCCTCTTCGCGGTGCTTTCGCGCTCGAGCGACGCCGAGCGCGCCGCCGCCGCGGAGACACCCGCCGACGCCGTGCGCTCCGTGCTCGGGCCGAGGCTCCCCGAGAAGGACGCCGCGCCGCTCGCCGAGGCCCTACGGAGCTTTCACCGCGGTCGGGGGGACGTGACCGCCTTCGGCTTGCTCGCGGACGGCAGCGCCTTTTTGCGGCAGACGGTGCGAGAGCCGAAGGAGCTCGACCGGGGTCTGCGCGGGCTCGTCAGGTTGCTGTCGGTTCCCGCGCTCGCCGAGCCGCTCGAGCCCGTTCTCGGCAAGATGACCGCACCGCCGAGCGCGACGCGCGTCGCCGGGCTCGAAGGTTTGGTGCAGCGAGCGGAGCTCACGCGACAAGGGGCGGAAAAGACCGAGGTGCTCACCTACGTTCGCGGCGCGAGCGCCTCGACGGTGGTTGCGCCCCGAGCGGGGGACGTTCTCGTCGCGCTCGAGCGGCCTACCCGAACGCTCGCCGCCGCGAGCGCGCTCCGAACGCTCGTGCAGGATCGGGTGCCGTCGTCGCTCGTCCTTTACGCGAACATGCCGAGCGCCGCCTCGGCGGCCGCACCGGCCCTCGCGTTGCTCGGCAAAGACGCGCAGAACGCCACCATCGAGCTCGTGCTTTCCGCGCCCGCATGTGCGGCGCTTCTCGAGCGGTTCGGCACGCCATGAGCGGCGACGTGATTCTCGTCACCGGCTTCCCCGCGCTCCGCGCGCGGGCGCTCGCGGCCGCGATGCTCGCGGGCGACCGTGATGCCCGCGTCACCCTGTTGATTCATCCGAATCGCCGCGCGGACGCCGAAGTGGCGCTCGGCGCACTGCTCGCCCG
>DASUTR010000511.1:0-2635 GCA_036374535.1 Polyangiaceae bacterium | reverse complement strand
CGACGGGCGGCGTTGGCCCGACGGGCGGCGTTGGTCCGACGGGTCCGGGTGGAGCGACGGGCAGCGTTGGTCCGACGGGCAGCGTTGGCGCGACGGGCAGCGTTGGCCCGACGGGCCGCGTGGGCCCCACCGGCAGCGTTGGCCCGACGGGCGGCGTTGGTCCGACGGGTCCGGGTGGAGCGACGGGCGATGTTGGTCCGACGGGCAGCGTTGGTCCGACGGGCAGCGTCGGTCCGACGGGCAGCGTTGGTCCGACGGGCAGCGTTGGTCCGACGGGTCCAGTCGGCCCGACGGGCAGCGCGGGCGCGACCGGCGACGTCGGCCCAACGGGTCCAGTCGGTCCGACGGGCGATGTCGGTCCGACGGGTCCGGCGGGCGTCACCTGAGAGGACGCTGCCTAGCTCGCCGAGACGAGCGACCGCAGCGCTCGCGAAACGGCCATCCCGAAGCAATTCGGGGTGGCCGTCCGCGTTTTGTGCCTCGCTCAGCTCGGCGGCGGCGTGGCCGGCGCGCTCCCTCGGTTGACCGCGCTGTACGAAAAAATCGCTCCGGCGCCGTTCGTGAAGCGGCGCCTGAAACCGGGTGTCGCATCGAACTTCGCTGCGAGCGCCGGATACCACGCGTGAACGAACAGAGGACGGCCCGGCACGTCACGCTGGATCGAAGCCATGGTTTCCGGCGCGGGCGCAGCCCAGTCGCCGTTCAGGACGATCGTCGCAAGGTGCTGGCGCCGGTACATTTCGCGATCGGGGCGCCGGACGTGCCATTGCAGAATCTGGTTTCGCATCAATCCCCAGCCGTCACGACCCCGCCACGGCGCGTCGACTGCGACGTAGAGCGAGCGGCGACCGAACGGAGGGACGCGCAGATCTACCGCGAGAAACACGGCGTCGGGCGGCGTGTTCTTCGCGACCCACGAGTAAAGCTCGTCGGCGACGGGATCGAGCGCGCGGTGATGACGGCCCTCGACGCGAGCCTTGTCGGTCACCTCGAACCAGGGGCGGTGGCCGAGGGTCATGCCGCCGGGAACGAGCAGGAGAAAAAGCACGACGACGACGGCGACGGGCGTTCGCCGGAGCTGCTCGCGAAGCGCGAGCGCCAGTACGGGTGCCGCCCCGGGAACGAGCTCGATCAAGAACTTGTACTCGTTGCGGCCCGCCATCCTCACGACGAGATAAGCGAGCGAGAGCGAGCCGATGACGATGGCGGCAAGCAGCACGACGGGGTCACGGGCCCGGACACGGCGCACGAGCTCGACCCGACCGAGGTAGGCAAAAAGCGCGAACGTCGCGAGGAAAAACACGAGGTCGGCGAGCTTCGCGTTGAACAGCGTCCACGAGTCCGTGACGCCCATCCAGCCGTCGGAAGACTCCGTCGTGCCGAGCGCTCGCAGGTACGGAAAGCACAGGACGCTCGGTACGCCGAAAGCAGCGAGCAACCTTCCCGCTCGCAGCGACTCTGCGCGCGCGCGTCGCAGTAGGAGCAAGAGCACGGCGGATCCTTGGTAGACGAGCAAGCCGAGCCAGCTCAGCGGATGGAACAGCCCCGCAACGAGCGTGCTCACCGCAACGACCCCGAGGACTTTTCGCTCACGCGGCTCGCTCGTGAGAAGCTCGACGACGGCGGCGGCGGATACGGCCATGGCGGCGTAGCCGATGGGCGCGGCGGTGACGTTCAGGAACTTGTCGAGAGGGATCACGCGCGACTCGAGCCATAGCGGCGGAAACGCGCGCATGAGCGGCTCGGCGAGGAGCCCCGAATGAAAGATCGATATTCCGAATCCGCCGAAGAGGATCGATAGCCCCGTCACCAGGGGATCCCGCGAGAGCTTCGAGCCGATGAAGCCGACGGCCGCGAGCAACGCGGCGTACGCGAACGCTTCCGTGACGAGCGAGAGGACGAGGGGGTTCAGGCCGGTGAGGAGCGACGCCTTCGCCATGAGCCAGTACTCGACCCAGGGGTAACGGAGCTCCGCGCCGGCGTAGAGTGGGTCCTCCGGCCACGTCACCCCTCGCTCCATGATCTGGTACATCGGCGAGGCTTGCATGAACCCGTGCCAGCCGACGAGGTCGAACTGTTTCGAAAACAGAGCGACGGCGGGCACGGGCAAGAACGCCGCGAGCGCGAGCGCGGGCAACGCATAGGCTCGCCGGTGTACGAAGACGAAGAGCACCGTCAGGCTCGCGGCGAGGGCGAGCGCGAAGTACTCGACGGGGCCGAGTGATTGGAAGAAGCTACGTTGCACGATGCGCGGTTGACGTGGCGCGAGGTAGCGTGCCAGATCCGAAGCCGTGTCTCAAACGTTGTGTTTGAACATGATCGTCAAGAACGAGACGCGCGTCATCAAGCGTTGTCTCGATTCGGTGCGACCGTTCATCCATCACTGGGTCATCGTCGATACGGGTTCCACCGATGGGACGCAGGAGCTCGTGAAGAAGCTGCTCGCCGGCGTGCCCGGTGAGCTCCACGAGCGCCCCTGGAGGAACTTCGGATACAATCGCACCGAAGCGCTCGAGCTCGCGCGGGGTAAGGCCGACTACATTCTCATCATGGACGCCGACGAGGTGTTCGAGGTCCCGCCGGGTTTTCGCATGCCTGCGCTCGAGGACGAGCAATGCCTGATTCTCCACCGCCA
>DASUTR010000510.1:0-13394 GCA_036374535.1 Polyangiaceae bacterium | reverse complement strand
CGCAGCGGCCCGCGCGACGAACGCGCCGTGCGGCGCTTCGAAGCCGCCGAGGCCATCGCGTTCGCGCTCCCGCGCCAGGAGCCGCTGCGCTACGCCGCGCTCGCGACGCGGCTCGCTCGCATCGCGCTCGAGTCGGGCGATCCGGCGCTCGTGGCCAAGGGCATGGCTTTCGAAGCGTGGACGGCGCAGCTCATGGGCACGACGGCCGCGAAGCTCTCGGAGTTCGCCGAAAGGACGCGGACGCTCGTCGAACGGGACGGCGACGCACGCGCGCGCTTCTGGTTCGCGCTCAACGTCGGCAACGCGGAGCTCCAGCGCAACCCCGGCGCGGCGCTCGTTCACTTCGAACGCGCGCGCGAGATCCTGACGACGGATCCGCACCCGAGCATATCGTTCCTCATGCCCATCGTCGCCTGGAGCGTGCTCATCGTGCAGTGCTTGCAGGGCTCGTTCCGCGCGAGCGCGCGCGACGTCCCGGCGCTGCTCGACGACGTCTGGGCGGGCGACGATCGCGGCGTCGCTCCCTTCCTCGCGGGGGGTCCGGGCGCCATCGCGCGCGTGGCGGTCGGTGACGTGGTCTCGTTGCGGAGCGATCTCGAGCGCGCCCGCAACGCCTGGAAGAAGGACTACTTCACCTGGCAGGACATCATGCTCACGCAGGGGGCGCTGGCGCTCGAGCTCCACGCAGGCGCCCTCGAGCGAGCCCGCGAGCACGTCGCCGAGCTCGAGTCGAAGCTCGCGCGCTCGCTCGCGCGCCACGCGGGGCCTGTTCGAGCCTACGTGGAGTACCTCGGCGCCTGGGTGAGCCTCTCGCGCGCGAGCAAGCTCGAGCCGGGGAGCGAGCGCACGCGCTTGCTCGACGCGGCGTCCGCCTCGCTCGGGTTCTTCCGCTCGATCAGCGCCGTTTCGGCGATCTGGTCGGCGCCGCTCGAGCCCGCCGTGGAAATCCTGCGCGGGCGGCCCGAGCACGCCGTGCGCCTCTTGCGCGAAGTAGCGGCCGATCGGGACGTCGCCGAGCGCTTGCCGTTCTACAACGTCTACGCGCGGCGCGCTCTCGGAGGGCTGCTCCACGGCGACGAAGGCGCGGCGCTCGTGCGTGACGCCGACGCGTTCCTGCGCGACCGAGGCGTCGTGGAACCGGAACACTTCGTAGCGACGACGGCGCCTGGCCTCGCGCCGGCGCGCGGCTGAGCCGGCGGCGAGCCGTTCAGCTCGAAGCGGCGGCAGGCGCAGGGTTCAGCCTTGCCGTCCGCGGATCCGTGAACACGAGGTAGACGTACAGCAAATCGACGACGAAGATCGTCACGCAGAGGAACGTCAGGAACGCGAGGCTCTTCATCTCAGGATTGATCAGCCGAACCACCCAGTGACACTCGATCGACGTGCCGAGCGTGCCGAGCATCTTGAATACGGCGCCGCCTCGCGAAAGTCCGTGTCCCGTCTCCCGACGCGCGAAGTAGAAAAACACGAAGAGGATGCTCATGATGAGGTTCACGCCGAACGCGCTCACGAGCCCGAGCCGGTCCTGATACGACGCGACGAAGGCGTATTGGCCCCAGACGCCGAGCCCGAACGTCACCAGCACCACGAGCACGAAATGCCGTCTTAGCTCGGGAATCTGCTGCTCGGCGCGGCCCCAGCGAAAGAGCTGGTACGCGAGGACGACGTCCACGGCGAGCCAGAGTCGGTCGAAGAAGTGCCAGAGCGCCACCGGGTTCGGGTACACGAACGACGCCAGGAGCTCCCAGGCGAAGTTCAGGCAAATCGCAACGAGCGGAAGGCCGTACGTGCGCTGGCGAAAACATTTGACGACGATCATCACGTACGCGATGACCCAGAACACGCACCCCGTCGCGCCGATCAGGTTGTACCAGGTGAACGGATTGAACGCCGGGTTCGTCGGATCGACGTCGTAGAGGGGGTGCATGGCGATCCTTTCAGTGGGAGCGGGAACCGAAGAATCTGCGAAAGCCGCGCCGAAACCACTGCTCGAGTCGTTCCAAGAACGTGGGCTCTCGCTTGAGCCGCCAGCGTCGTTCGAGCTCGAGCGGAATCACGAACGGCGCGCTCCTCCCGCCGAGCTCGACCTTCACCATCCAGCGGATGAAATGGATGCTGAACGAGCGTGCCGCGCGCTGGACCGTCGGGGATTCGCGCATCAGGAGCTCCTTGCCCTCGGCGAGCAGCTTCAACGCTTCGACCGCCAACATCTCGAAGCGATGCTTCGGAATGCCCAGAAAGTCCGACACTTGGGGGGGCAAGAAATGGCGCATCAATGCGGCTGGACAGTGCTGCAACGGTCCAATTTCGCTGTTGCGTGCCATGAGCTCGAGCAGCGCCTTCGTGAGCACCCGACCCTCCTCGCTCGGACCGATCTGGCGCTGCTCGATACGCTCCTTCAGCACTTCGGTTTCCGCGACCGTGCGCGGAAGCAGAATCTCTTCCACGCCCATGAGGCGCCCGACGACGCGCCAGGCGCCCAAGTACTCCTCTTGTTTCCGCGCGGACGGATGAACGCCGAGCTTCGCGAGACCGTCGAGCGTTCCCCACACGAAGGCCATGAGCGTTCCCGCGAGATCCTCCTGATTGATGGGCAGGCCGAGCTCTCGCGGCCACGGCTCGTTGCGATCGTTCAAGATGAGATGCCGCACCATCGCGTGCATGAGCCGAACTTTCTGAATGGTGCGCACGCCGCGCCCGCCCGGCTCGAGCCCGCCCGGGGTCATCACGTCGATGACCATTTGCGTGGTCTCGAATAGCCGCTTCGTCGGCCGCTTCTCGAGGTAGGCGGTTCGGTGCAGCACCTTGACGCCCTTCGCGGCCGCGTACGACGCCGGCAGCGAGTAGCAGCCGAGACAGAGGAGCATGAGCGGTCCGTATTCGGCGAACAGCTCCTGTCCCTTCTCGATGGCTTCCGCGTTCTCTCCGGTGGGCACCGTGAATGCGTTCAAGTAGGCGGTGACTTCGGAAGGCAAACCTGCCGGCGGGGGTCGATCGTTCTCGATGAGCGTGCGGAGGAGCCGCCGTGCTTCCTTCACCTCCCCGTCGGCGAGCAGCGCCTGAATCACCCGATCTGCCGGCGGGTCCGCTCTCTCGCGCATCGAGTCCAGCAACGCATCCGTCCAGCGTTCCACTCCGCTCGTGCCCAGCGACGCGTCGACCATGGACTCTCCCTGATCACACGATGAATACCACGCCGCTGCACTCGCGCGTTAGCGGCAAGCGTGGGCCCCCCTATTTGTGCGTCCAGAAGTGCATGAGGGTAACGTAGGTGTTTGTAGGCGCGGGATTGCCGCGCCCCAGAGCGCCTCAGTACTCGTCGATATTGGTCACGCTGCTCTGGTCCGAATTTCCGTCCACGCCGTCGCTTCCGAAGATGAACAGGCTCTCGCCGATGTCGCTGTAGCGGCTGTTCGTGAAGGTGACGTGGCTCGTCGAGCTGTCCGTCCGGAAGATCGCCTCGCCCATGTCGGAAATGTCCGAGTGGTCGATGAAGATGTCGGTCCGGAACGTGGTTCCGCCGTTCTGGCGAATGAACTTGCCGCCGTTTTTGGCGGTGAAGTTCGAGATGCGGAACGTGCTCTGGCCGTTCACCTGGAAGATCTTGTCCGTGGCGTTGTTGGCGGAACCGCAGTCGATGGTGATGGTGCCGCCCTCGACGGTGAGCGCGTCTTCGCCGACGTCGAGCCAATGCACGTTCTCGAGCCTCGCGTTCCCGCTCGCGTGGATGCCGTCGGCGCCCGAAGCGTTGATGATGACGTTCCTCAACGTTCCGCCGTTCACCTCGAACAGCGGAAGCTGACCTTCGGCTTGCGAGCCGTCGCCGAGCTCGTCGGGGTCCGCGCGGAAGGTTTTGCACCCGCCGTCGTAAACTTCACCCGAATCGACCGAGATCGTGTCGCTGACCTCGCCGAACTCGCCGGCCGAGGTCGTGCAGCCGCAGCCGCGGGGACCGATCGACGGAGTTCCCGCCGTGCCCGCGGTGCCGCCCGTGGACGCACCTCCCGTCGCCGAGCCGCCCGTGGACGTACCTCCCGTCGCCGAGCCGCCCGTCGAGCTTCCCGCCGTGCCCGACGTACCGCCCGTTGTTCCCGACGTTCCGCCGGCACCTGACGTACCGCCTCCGCCGCCGCTTCGCCGGCAGACGCAATAATCCGACTGGTGACCCGAGTCGCACGCCGTCGCCGGACGACTCGTATCGGCCGCGCACGCGTCTTCTACGTCTTCGTTCGCTTGCGCGCACGTGAGCCCCGCGGCGGCACAAACCGCCGTGCACCCGGCGCCGTTCGTGAATACCGCGCGACATTCGTCCGCGGACGCCTGGCAAAGCTCGAACCCGGCGCTCTCGATGCCCGAGCAGTTGACGGGCACCGACGGTCCGGTGCCGCCCGCGCTCGTTCCACCAGTGCTCGTGCCGGACACGCCTGCCGTCCCGCTCGTATTCGTGCCCGCGCTTCCCGACGACGTTCCGCCGCTCGCCGTCGTGCCGCCGCTGCTTCCGCCCGCGCCCGAAGAGCCGCCGGTTGCTCCGGCGCCGCTCGACCCGGCGATTTCGGCGCCGCAAGCCGGGGACGCTGACATGAGAGCGAGCGCCCACCACGCCCGAAACCGAAAAACGTCGAAAGACCGAGACATCGACGGGTTACATGCCGGCGGGGGCGGATTCGATCGTCGCGTCGCGGGCCGTACCGCTCGGCTGAAACGATCTGCGCGGGTTGAAATGCGTGCGAAAGCTCGTGAGCGGATGTGCGCGCGCCGCGCTCAGGGTTCGTCGCCTTCATCGTCGGGCGCAGGCGTGTCGTTTCGTGGCGCACGGTCGCTGCGAGCGACCCTGCCGCGCGCCCAGATTTCGTACGCTCCGATCGATTTTCCGCCCGAACGACGGATGAGCAACGTGTGCTCGTCGTGGATCCCCGGAATGGAACCGCCGACGCACTTCGGATCGGCGACGACGAACTCCGCGCGCCGCACAAGAGCCGCAGCGTCGCCGGGCAGCGTCGCCGGCTCGCGCGGCTCCGGAAGCTCGTTCATGCGCGGACCGAACGGCGGCGTCGACAGGTCGGAGACCTCGTACAGGCCCGGCTCGTAGTCGTCGCCGCAGCTCAGGACGGCGACGCTGTCGTCGAAGGGCCCCTTCGGGCGCTCGCGGACTTCGACGAGCAGACCACCGGACACGGCGCGCGGCTTCCTTCCGTGGCGCCGCAAGTAGTCGAAGAAGCGGATGTCACCGGCGATGCTGTCGCTGCCCTTGCTCTTCTCGGTCTTGCCGAAGACGTGCGTGACGCGGAGACCGACGAGCACGTCATGAAGCTCGGCGGGGCTCTTCGTCTTGCCGTATTCGATACCGTACTGCCAGCCGGGGTTGTCGAGGACCGTCGTCACGCCCGTTCCGAGGTTGATGTTCGTTTCGTGAAGCAGCAAGCGGGCGCGCTTCGGCAGCGCTTTGCCGATGGCTTGATAGGAGTTCTGAACGCCGAAGCGTGCGTCGCCCTTGCCTTCGAAGCCGCCGCTCAACAGATCGATGCTCTTCTTCAGGGGCGAGCGCGCCATGGCGTGGGTCTGGAAGAAGTACACGTCGCCGCCCCAAACGAGCTGAAAGGCGACGAGCGCGACGAGCGCGCTCCGCACGAGCGCGCCGTGCTGCCGCCAGACGAGGAGCATGATGGCGCCCGTGGCCGACGCCATGAGGGGCATGATGCCTTGGAGGTAGCGATCCTGATGGTGCACCGAGAACCACGCGAAGATCGCGAGATGGATCCACGCGACCACGGCCCAGAGCCGGCGCGTTCCGCGGCAAAACGGCAGGCAGAACACGAGCAGCGTGAAGAGCGAGCCGAACACCGGTACGTCACGATGAAACTTCTTCCAATCGTTCGGATCGAAGGAGTAGGTGAAGAGCGCGACGAACGTCTGCTTGAGCCCTTCGAGGTCCCGGGAGGGCGCCCAGAGCTGCGCGTCCTGGTAGCCCCACTCGAAGCGGTAGGCCGCGTCCGGTGACCACGGCCGCGGCGAGAAAAAGCGGTGAAGGCTCGGGTAGAGCGGGTCCCCGTACCAGATCAGGTTTTCGAGCCAGAGCGGAGCCGTGAGCGCGAGCGCGAGGCCGGCGGCGGCGAGCGGCGAGCGCCAGGCGTTCCGCACGTCGGCCGCGCTCGCCCGCCCGCGGAGCTTCTCGTAGGCGAGCATACCGGCGCGCACGAGCACGACGAGCACGGGGAAGGGAACGAGCATGATCGCGATGGTTTCCTTCACGAGCACCGCTGCGGCGAGCACCGTCGCGAGGAGCAGCGTCGGCCGGAGCTCGAGCCGCTTCCAGACTTGGAACACGAGGAGCGCGGCGGGTACACCGAAGAGCGCGCCGATGTGATCGGCGCCGGCCGAGAGCGAGCTGTCGTAGAGGAGCACGCCGGGAAACACGAAGCGCGCCGCCCAGACGACGCGCGGGTCCGCCCGCGGAACGATGCGCCGGACGAGCGCGGGAATGCCGGCGAGCGTCGTCACCGCGAAGATCGCGAGCTCGAGGTGCGCGCAGAGCAGCATCTTGTCGAACAGAAGAGCACCGGGCATGAGGAACGCCCACGTGTAGAGCAGGCTCGTCATGTGCGGCCGGGCCGAGAACAGCCAGCCCTCGTCCCGCCGCCTGAGCCCGCCGTGCGCGACCCAGTCTTCGGCGAGCGACATGTGCTTCCAGCGCGAGTCGAACTGCACGTTCTCGGGAGTCAGCGCGGCGAAGTAGATCATCGCGAACACGAGCAGCCCGAACGCCACGCTCGCGAGCCCGATGAGCCCGAGGCGGGGTCGTCGGAGCGCGTAAAGTCCCCGCCACCGGCGCGCGAGCTCCCGAAGTCCGGCGAGGCCGCCGCCGAGGAAACCGAAGGGAACGGCGAAAAACGCGACCGTGCGAAACGCGCGCACGATGCCGAGGCCGAGCATGACGAGCTCGAACGCGAAGAGCCCGACGGCGAGCGCCATGACCGTGGCCTCGTGCGTTCGCAGGCGCAGCCCGAACACGCGTGTGACGACGAGGTGCCCGACGCCGAGCGCGCCCGCGAGCCAGGCGCCCGTCGCGACCCAGTACGCGGCGTAGCGAAAGAAGAGCCAATCCTCGAGCGGGTAGTGACCGTTCACGACCCAACCGAAGAGCACCGCCGCGGCGAGGAGTACGACGAGCGTCGCGACGGACCGCGGTCCGAGGCGCACGAGCCCCTTCAGAGTGCCGAGCGCGCGTGACCAGGGGGGTGCCACTTCGGCCCTTTTACATGGTATGGGACGCGCGGGCGATGGCGAACGCGGCGCTCGAGCGAGTTCTCGCGGCGTTCCGCACACCGCTGGAAAACCGACGCTCGCGGCTCGTCGAGCGCGCGGGGACGGTGGTCGCCGCCGCGCTGCTCGTGCTCGCGTACGGGCCGACGCTCGCGGAACACGTGCGTAACGCCAGCGATCCGTTTCGCTTCGCCGACGACGCTCGCATCCTGATTCCCCCGCTGTTTCGCCTGCAAGATCCCGAGATTTTTCCGAGCGATCCGATCACGGACTACTACTTCGCGAGCCTTCCCGACGCGCTCAGGCTTCTCTATTCGGCCCTTTCGCCGATCGTCGATCCGACGACGGCGAGCAAGCTCCTGCCCTACGTTCTTCTGGCGCTGTCGCTCGGGTGCCTCGGCGCCCTCGCCCACCGGCTCGGCGGGAAGACGGCGCTGTTCGGCGCGCTCGCGCTTTCACTCGGCTCCGCGCACGTCCTCGGCCGCATGGTCGCCGGGCTCCCGCGTGCCTTCGCTCTGCCGCTCGTGCTCGCGGGCGTGCTCTGCCTCGTGCTCGGACGCCCGCTAGGGCTCGCCGCGCTCGCTGTGCTCGCGGCAGCGTTTTATCCCGTTGCGGGCGTCTTGCTGGGACTGTCACTGCTCGGCTTGTTTCTGCTGCCTGCCGGGGATCGCGGACTCGGGGCGCGGTACTCCGTTCGCCGCCGGGCGGTCGTGCTCGCCGTCACGGCCGCAGGCATGGCGCTCGTCGTCGCGCCCTCCGCGCTCCGGCTCGCGGCGTACGGCCCGGCCATCGACGCGTCGTCGGCCGCTAGCTTTCCCGAAGCCGGCGAGTTCGGTCGCTTCGATCCCGCCGATCGCGCGCCGTTCCCGGCGCTTCCCATGGCCGCCGTCGCGCCGCTCGCGGTGACGCTCGTCGGCGACGGCGACGCGCTCGTCCCTTTCGCGAATCTTCGCGCCCGCGGAACGCTCGTCGCCTGCACTCTCTTCCTCATCGCGGCAGTGGGCTTCGGCTTCTTCGCCGCACGAAGCGCACCGGCGCGGCGCTTTCTCGTTTTCGGGGCCGCCGTCGTCGTCGCCCATACCGTTGCGCTCGCCGCGACGCCGCGTCTCTTCCTGCCCGAACGCTACGTCGCCTACGGCGTGCCCGTGCTCGCACTCGCGGGCGTCCCCGCGGCGTTTTCGTTCCTGTCGGGGCACGTGCGCACGAGCCTCCGCTTCGTGCCGCTCGCTTGGACGCTCGCCGTGCTCGCGCTCGTCGGCTCGCGCGGAACGTCGTGGTCCGGTCTCACGGTACTCGTGCCGCCCGCCGAGCGCCCGCTCTACGCGAAGCTCGCCGCGCTGCCGAAAACGGCGGTCGTCGCCGGTTGGCCGGGCTCGTCAATCGACAACGTGCCGTACCTTTCGCGACGGACCGCGTTCATCACGCGTGAAACGCACATGCCGTTCCATCGCCGTTACACGGAGCTCGCGCGCGAGCGCATGCGCGCGCTCGTCGCCGCCTACTTCGCGAGTGACCCCGCGCCGCTGCGCGAGCTCCACGGGCGCTACGGCGTGACGCACCTCCTCGTCGAGCGGCGTCACTTCGACGTGCCGCCGCCTTACTTCGCTCCGTTCGGCGCCGAAACGAACGCCGCCTTCGCCGCGGGTCGCGCGCGCGGCTTCGAGTTGCCGCGCATGCTCGACCGGGCTCCGGCGAGCGACGTGGGCGGGATTGCGATCATCGAGCTTGCTCGCACGGACTGACCGCTCGCTCGATCATTGCCACCGCGGATGTCGACGACTCCCCGTCGAGTTGTACGGGGATCAGCGCGCCTTCCGCCCCCACCCCGCGAGAACCCAGCCGAACGCGAGGAGGTCGAGCTCGATGCGTTCCCAGCCGCTCGCTTCGAGTAGCGAGCGCAGACTCGCCGGCGTGAGCTTGCTCGGGTGAAGCTCCTTGCGCGAGAAACCCTGCATGCGGGCGACGAGCTCGAGCGCGGTGCGTTCGATGGTGACGAGGCCGCGCGAGGCGTAGTTCGGAGTCGTGAGAAAGAGCATGCCGCCCGGCTTCGTGACGCGGAAGAGCTCGCGGAGCCACGGCGCGGGATCGGGGAGGTGCTCGACGACGTCCATCGAGACGACGAGGTCGAAGCGCGCTTCGGGGTAGGGGAGGGGCGCGCCGGGCTCTACGACGTCGGCGCCGGCGAGCTTTCCGTCGTGGAGCTCTTTGGCGAGCTCGATGGCGCGCGGGTCGACGTCGCAGACGGTGATGCGACGTTCGCGGGTGTCGACTTCGTCGAGCTCGAAGAACGGGCCGGAGCCGACGTTCAGCACGTCCGCGCCGGGGCTCTTGCCGAGCGCGGCGCCGAGCGCCGAAACGATGGGACGGTGATAGAGCGTCCACGGAAAGCGGAGCTTGTGGCGATGATTCTCGAAGTAGTCGGGCGCGCTGCTCACGCTTCGCTCCCGGGGCGGCGGGCGATGACGAGGTACTCGGCCGTGGGCTCGTCGTCCGAGGTCTTCATGAGGCGTTCGACGAGCGCGTGGACGGGCACGGCGAACGCCTTGCGGAAGCGGGGGAAGTTCGTCCAGCGCGTCGTGAGGTGCTTGTTCGCCCAACCGGCGAGCGACGGCAGCAGCAACGCCTCGTAGGCGACGGTCGACGCCGTCGACCCGACGGGCTCGACGGCGGCGACCTCCATGCCCGCGGCGAGCACGATGTCGCGCCAGCCCTGCTCGTCGTAGAGATGGTGGTGCTTGAAGAACGAGTCGATCGACGACCGCAAGAACTCCGCGAGCTCCGGCCGGCCGAGCGCCTCGAGCAGTCGATAGGAGACGAGCTTTCGCGCCCAATCGCGGTTCGGGACGAAGAGGTAGGCCTTGCCGCCCGGGCGCAGACTGCGCGAGATGTTCTTGAGCGCGAGATCGATGCGCGGCACGTGCTCGAGCGAGCAGTTCGCGACGCACGTCGCGAAGAACGTATCGGGGAGCCGCGCGCGGGTGACGTCCCCCAGAATGACCTGGGTGTACGCGCTGCTTGCCGCCGCCCAGCGTCCCTCGTTCGCGTCGATGTCGATGCCCCACACCTCCTCGGTGTCGAACGCCATGCGCGCGAAGAGTCCGTCGCCGCAACCGACGTCGAGGATCGGTCCCGGACAGGCGTGACGCCTTAGCGCCGAAAGCCGCGAGCACTCTTTGACGCACAGGGCCGCCGGTGTGTACGGAAAGTACCGCTGGAAGTCGCGCCGTTCGATCTCGTCGCTCATGGGGAGGCCCGCAGGCCGTACTTCCGAGCGAGCGCGCGGGTCAAGATCCACGTGACGATCTCGGTGACGAGCCAGAGAACGCGCGAGAACGCCGCGGCTCCGAGCGCTGCCGCCGAGCCGATCGAGGGAGCGAGGCCGGCGACGAGCACCGCCTCGCGCACGCCGAGCCCCGCCGGCGCGGCGAGCACGACGAAGCCGGCGACGGACGCGAGCACGTAGAAGCCCATCGCCGAAAGGGCCGAGGAATGCGACGCGCCGAGCGCCGTGCTGAGCAAGTAGCCGTGCACCGCCACGAGCGCCCAGTAGCCGAGTTGAATGGCGGGGAGCCTCCGCGGGACGAGGGGCCCCTCGCCGTCGGGCGCGAGGATGCGGCGGATCGCCGCCGGGTAGCGCGAGCGATCGAGCGTCGTCAGGAGGGCGCCGCCGAAGACGGACCCCGCGACGAGCGGCCACGAAAATTTTTCGAGCACGCCGCCCGCAGCCTGCTCCGCGGTGAGCGCAATCAGCAGAAAACCGAGTACCGCGCCCGTGGCCGTCCACGACAGCGCTTCGATGAGCACCGAGATGCCAACGAGCCCGCGGGCGAGCCCGATGCGTGGCGCGCCCTCGACCCGAACGAGTGGAAGTCCGACCTTGCCGGGCGTATAGCGCGCGAGCTGCGAGGCGAGGTAGAGCGAGAGGGCGTCGAGTCGCGGTGTTTTCGTGTTCGCCATGCGCTCGACGAGCGCGATCCACCCGATGCCCTGGGCGATGCAGGAAAGAACGAGCGGCAGCGCCGCGAGCACCGCGAGCGCCGGCTGAACGTCGATGCGCGCGCTCTCCCAGCTCGCGACGAGATTCCAGGCCGTGGCGACGACGAACGCCGCGGCGATTACGCCGAGCACGGGCCGAACGAAGCGCTTGATGCGGCCGGCCGCGGCGACGGCGGTGCTTCCGGCGTCGCTCTCGCCCTCCGCCATGGCGATCAAAGGCCCCAGTCGCGAAGCAGCGCTTGATTTTCGTGTGTCGGCGCGCCGCGCTTCATGAGCGCGAAGTCGCCGCTGCGCCGGATGACGCCGTACCGGCCCGACTCGAGCGCGTCCTTGAGGTGCGGCTTGGTTTTCGAGAGCTTGAGCTCGCGGCTCGATGCCACGATGAAGTCGGCGGTCTGCGGGCCGTTGCGCATCGCATAGAGCGTCACGCGGGACGAGAGGTGCGGGCCGACCTTCTCCGTGGCGGCGATGGGCGCGTCGGGCGGCAAGTCTTTCACGAGGTCCATCAGCCGGAGGTAGCGAGCGTGCTCCGCCTCGGTGTAGCTGAACTCGATCTTGTTGAAGCCGCCCTTGAAGCTGCCCTCCCGGCGCGGGAACGCGCCGTAGTTGTAGGTGAGGACGAGCGTCGCGCCGACGACGGCGGCGAGCGCCGCGCGCGCGCGCACGGGGCTCCGCTCTTTCGCGACCGTCGCGAGGTACAGCACCACGGCGAGGAACAGGTACGGCGCCCAGTGCATCACGTAGTGGAACGAGTACGTGACGGGCGGGTCGTAGTTCGTGACGAGCAGCGTGAGCATCGCGCCCGGAGCGAACGCCGCCCAGAGCCACCAGCGGCGCGCCGGCAAGAACGCGATCGGAACGAGCAGGTGAAGCAGATAGACGATCTTCTTTTCGACGATGATCTTCGACAGCGTGAAGAGCGGGTTCGTGACCGCTGTCCGGATGACGCTCCGGAAGCCTTTCTCGCCGTCCGCCCAGAGGTCCTTGTACATGTTCGGGAACCACCAGCTTCCCGCTTCCTCCATCACGTAAAAGCGCAGGAACAGGAAGTAGGCGACGGCCGAGCTCGCGATCACGAGTCCCGGTAGCGGGCGGTAGCCCGTGAGCAGGAGGAAGGCGCCGAACACCGCGATGCCCACGGCGACGTCTTCGCGCATCGAGAGAGCGAGAACGACGGCGAGCGCGAGGAGGCGATAGCGCCGCGCGTCCGCCGCAAAAGCCGCGAGGAACACGAAAAACGCGGTGAGGGGAACGGCCTGGAACTCCGAAAAGCTCGCCCCGTGCATCGGGTAGTAACAGAGGTAGGCGAGGCAGACGAGCGCAGCCATCCACGGCGAGACGTGCCGGCGCGCGAAGAGGAACAGCGGAACCGCGCCGAAACCGATGAAGAGCGATTGGATGACGAGCAACGTCTCGGCGCGTGGGACGAGCGCGTAGATCGGCAGGAACAGGTACGCGCCGAACTTCGCGTGGTTCGCGAGGTACTTGGGCGGCTCTTTCGGAAAGACGACCGGGCTCTCCAGGAAATTCCCGTGCAAGCCGCCGAACATCAGGTTGTTGTTGATGGAAAGGTCGTAGTTTCCCGTTCGGAGCTTGTAGTGCCAGCGCAGCGTGAAGAAGATGAAGAACGCGGCGTACGCGGCCGACGCGACGACGACGACGGCCAGCGGACCGCGTTGCTTGACGAGCGCCGGCACCTGGCTGCGCACCTCCGCCCACCACTTGCGCACGGGATCCGGCGCGTTCGCGAGCGATCGGGACGCCAAAAATTCGAGGGCGAGCGCGACGAGCGCGACGACGGGCAAGAGCTCGGCGTGGCGACCAATCCACGCCTTGGCTCGGAACAGCATCGGAGCGAGCGGAAGGAGGACGAGCGGCGAGAGGAACCACAACCACTGCTCGACGAGCTCGACGCGAAGGCCTCTTCGCCGTACCCATGCGACGGCACCTGCTCCGCCCGCCGCGCCGAACACACCGCCGAGCACGAGCGCGACGAGGAGGCGCTTCCTGAGCTCCGGTCCGAGGGTGTTGTCGATGATGAGCTCGTCGAGCCACGGCGAGCGAAACGCGAGTTGAGTCCACGTGGCGATGGCCGCGCCGAGCAGCGTCGCGAGCGCGAGCGAGCGCGCGCCGTGCGT
>DASUTR010000509.1:0-2779 GCA_036374535.1 Polyangiaceae bacterium | reverse complement strand
GCGGCCGCGGCGGTCGTGCTCACGGCGTTGCGCGCGGACGGCCCGTCACCTGCTCGCTTTGCGGCAACAGGAGCGGACCCGAAGGACCCACGCCTGCTGCCTCTTATGGCATGCAATCCGACGAAGGCCCGCAGTGCACCGACTGCCGGCTGGACGACGCGTACGAGGTCATGACCGTGGCGGACTTCGAGGACGGTTTCGCTCCTGCGTGGTTCAACTACGGCGAACCGGGAATTCTGATCGAACCACCCCAGGCGGGTGAGGGCATCTCCGACGCCGGCGTGCCCACGGGCGTGAATCCGCCCCAGCCGTGGTGGGGCCTCCAGGTCGCGGACCTCAGCAGCCGTCCCGGCGGCGGGCGTTGCGGCAGCAAGTACGCGTTGCACATGGAGGGTGGACCTTTCGCGGTGTGGGGCGGCGGTTACGTGACCCGGCATTTCATCACGCGGGGCGAGTACATGACTCGCTGTTCACCGAAAGAAGGCCAGTGCCTGTGCCAGGATCCCGCCGACATTCCGGACGGCGGCGAGACCGATGCGGGGTTCATCGAGAAGTTCGGGATTGGCGCGCGTCCAAAGTACATGCCCGAAGCCGTCACGACGGCCGTGGAAGCGAACGGCTGCATGTTCTGGGCATCGCCCGTAGCCCAGCAGCCGTCGGTGCTCGGCGTCGATCTCGCCGATTTTGACGGCGTCAGTTTCTGGGCGCGGCGGGGGCCGAGCGGTCAATCGACACTACGTGTCGCGCTGATAGACGACAGCGTGAGTGCCGATCTCGCGCTCTTCCAGGAGCGGAGATATTGGGAGAAACAAGTCGCCGCGGGAATCCATCCGGACGACATCGATCCCGACGAAGCCGGTGCTCGCTGCAAGCGCGTCCTCGACTGCTGCGAGGTCTGCAACGAAATCACGCATTGGGAATACATTCCGCCGCCCGTCGGGGGAGCGCCGGACGATCCGAACTCGGTTCGAGAAGCCACGGCCAAACGCTGCTGGCTCGAAGGTGAACGGCTCCCGTACTTTGCGCTGAAGACGATGAGCCCCGGCTCACCGGACGAACACCAGGCCTGGGCCGCTTGGGATTTCCGGGACTTGGCGTGCGGGGACGAGCCGACGACCCAGGATACGAGCAACGACTGCTGGGTGAGTCCGCCAGGACCGATCTACGACTCTTGGAAGACAGACTACGAGCTCTGCTGCCCGATGACGATGGAGGAGGAGCAAGCGCTGAACAATCCGAACGAACGCGGAGGCGATCCGCGCTACGGCGATACGGAGTGCTTGCCCTACGTCTTCAACTTCGACCAGTCGTCGGGCAACTATTGCTACTCGCCAGGCCAGGTGCTGCCGGAAAAGAATCAGAATCGCTGCGACGAGTCATTCGAGGCGGCCGTCAACGTCGCCACGGAGTGGCGACACTTCAGGATCCCTTGGCGCGAGCTCCGGCGCTTTACCCCCGACAAGCCGCCGTTCGACCCCGACGGGGTCTGGCAGCTCGCGTTCTACTTTGGCCAGGGTTATCTCGACACGTACATCGACGACGTTGGCTTCTACAAGCGGCGCCCGAACGCTCGATGACGTGACCTAGAGATCTCGGGAAACGAGCGCATGGTCGAGAGCTTCCCCTACGGAAAGGCGCCGTTCTGGACCACGCTGCTCGCAGCGATCTCGCTCGTGCTCGTGCTCGCGACGCGCACGTGGGGCAAAGGCGAGCGCCCCGAGCTCGTGATGCACACCTTCGCGAAGAATCACATGGAGTCGTACCGCGCGATGCTTCCGGCGTTCGAGCGGGAGCACGGCGTGAAGGTCGCCGTGGAGCTCGTGCAGGTCCGGGCGCTCGAGCAGCGGCTCCAGAACTCGCTGCTCGCGGGCACGCCGACGCCCGACCTCGTCGAGCTTCGCGGTGGAGTGATGGGTTTCTTCACGCGGGGGCGCGTCGAGGACGTCGGGTTCATGGACATGACGGAGCGTCTCGAGCGCGACGGACTCCGCAAGCGGCTCGTGGAATCGCGGCTGAGTCTCTGGTCGACCCGCGGCCACGTGTTCGGGCTCCCGCACGACGTGCATCCCGTCATGCTCATGTACCGAGCCGATCTCGTCGAGTCGCTCGGTATCGACGTGAAGGAGCTCGAAACGTGGGACGACTTCGTGCGCGTCGGCAAGACGGTCGTGAAGGACTTCGACGGCGACGGCGTACCCGACCGCTACATGCTGGACTTTCCGGCCGCCGCGGCCTGGGGCGTGAATCTCCTCTTGCTGCAGCAGGGGATTTCCGTGTTCGACGAAGCGGGCAACGTGAATTTCGATCGTGAAGAAACGGTCGATACGATCCTCTGGTACCTGCGCCAGATGTTCGGGCCGGAGCGCATTGCCTACGACTGCGGCGCGAACATCGTCGGAGGCGCCGTTTTCAACAAGGCGCTCAACGACGGACTCGCGCTCTTCTACGTTGCTCCGGACTGGCGCACCCATTCGGTTCGGATGGAGGTTCCCGGCGTCGCCGGAAAGATGAAGCTCATGCCGCTGCCGGCGTGGAAGCGCGGTGGCCGACGGACGAGCGTGTGGGGCGGCTCGGGCCTCGCCATCGCGAAAAACACGAAGCACCCCGAGCTCGCGTGGAAGCTCGCGAAGTTCCTCTACTTCGACAAGTCGCAGCTCGGCCCGCGCTTCAAGCACACGAACATTCTGCCGGCGCTCAAGGACGCCTGGGGCGCGCCGGAGTTCAGCGAGCCACAGCCGTTCTTCTCGAACCAGCCGGTCGGCGCGCTCTTCGCCGAGCT
>DASUTR010000508.1:0-18112 GCA_036374535.1 Polyangiaceae bacterium | reverse complement strand
CTCCTCGAGCGCCTTCTTGATGCCGTCGAGACCGTCCACCGCGTCGATCACGTCGTACCCGGGCGGACCCAGGAGCTTTCGCACGAGCAGGCGATTCGTCGGATCGTCTTCGATGTGGAGGATGCGCGGCATTACGGGCGGGACGCGAGACTGACTTTAGATCGATTTCCCGAGAGTCGCTCGGGGACGCGGGGTGACCTGCGACGGAGCGCGTCGAAATTCGGCGAGCACCCGCCGGCGCTCTTGATTTTCAACGGGGGAAGTGTACCCCTTTTCAGGGTGTCCGGGTCGCCAGCCGCCGACGGTAAGGAAAAGAAGCGCATCCTGATTGCCGAGGACGACGAATCCATCGCGACCATGCTCGTGAGGATTCTCGGCGTCCGCTACGAAGTCCATCGCGCCCAGGACGGCAAGCAGGCCCTCGCGCTCGCAGACCGGATCCGGCCGAACCTCATCCTGCTCGACGTAATGATGCCGGGGCTCGACGGCTACACGACGGCCCAGCAAATTCGCATGATCCCCTCGCTCAAGAACGTCTCGATCATCTTTCTCACCGCCAAGGGCGGGGCCATGGACGTGGTCAAGGGGATCCAATCCGGCGCTCGGTTCTACGTAACCAAGCCTTTCAAGATGGAAGATCTGCTCGCCAAGGTGAAGAAGGCCCTCGGCGAGTGAGCTCGGAAACCACCGCGGGATTCTCGCCCGTCCCCGCGCGAACGGCCGCGGTCCTCGCCGTTTCGTCGGGTCTGCTCTACTTTCTCGCCTTCCCCGGCGTCGACATCTGGCCGCTCGGGTTCGTCGCGCTCGCGCCGCTGATCGTCGCGGTGCGCGGCCAGACACCGAAACGAGCGGCGTGGCTCGGCTGGCTCGCCGGCTTCACGATGACGATGCTCGGCTTCTACTGGCTGCTCGAGATGCTCGAGACGTTCAGCGGTTTCGGGCTTCCCCTGTGCATCCTGTTCATGGCGCTGCTTTGCGCCTACCAGGCGGGCCGCGTCGCGCTCCTGGGCTTTCTCTCGGCGCGCGCCGAGAGAAAGGGGTGGCCTTTCGGGCTCGCCTTCGCGCTCGGCTTCGTGGCGAGCGAGCAGGCGTTTCCGCTGTTATTTCCGTGGTTTTACGCGGCCACGGCTCACCCCATCCCCGAGCTCGTGCAGCTCGCGGAGTTCGGCGGACCGATCCTCGTAGCGCTGCCGCTCGTCGCGGCGAACTTCGCCGTCGCCGAGTTCGTGTTTGCTCGACGCCTGGGGCGGCCGGTTCGGCGAAAGCTCGTGCTCGCGCTCGCCGCAGCGCCGCTCCTTTCGGCCACCTACGGCGTGGCGCGGATTCCGAGCGTCGACGCCCGCGTCGACGCGGCGCCCAAGGGTCGTGTCGGGCTCGTGCAAGCCAACATGAGCTTGTTCGGCAAGCGCAAGGAGAAGGCCGAAGGACTGCGCCGCCACCTCGCGCTCACGCGCGAGCTTTCGCGGGAAGAGCCGCTCGATCTCGTCGTGTGGAGCGAAACGAGCGTGATGAGCGCCGTGGACGAGCGCTCCGTCGCGACCGCAATTCCCAAGGCATTTTCGCGGGAAATCGGCGTGCCCGCCATCGTCGGCGCGGTGCTCGTACGGCCCGTCGCCGACGAACGCGAGTACGTGTTCTACAACTCCGCGCTCCTCACCGACGCAAAAGGCGAGGTGAAAGGGCGCTACGACAAGCAGTTCTTGCTCGGGTTCGGCGAATACATCCCGTTCGGCGAAACGTTTCCGGTGCTCTACCGGTACAGCCCGAACTCCGGCCGCTTCACGCCGGGCACGTCGCTCGAACCCCTCTCGGACGGCAAGCATGAAATCGCGACGTTCATCTGTTACGAGGACATCGTCCCGAGCTTCGTGAACTCCATCGTGCGAAACGGCGAGCCGGACCTCCTCGTCAATCTGACGAACGACGCATGGTTCGGCGATACGACCGAGCCTTGGATCCACCTCGCGCTCGCCAAGCTCCGCGCGGTCGAGCACCGCCGCTACTTCGTCCGTTCCACCAACAGCGGCGTGAGCGCGATCGTCGATCCCGTCGGGCGTATCGTCGTGCAGACGGGCACGTTCGAGGCTCGCGCGCTCGCCGAAACGATTGCGTGGCTTCGTGGCGCAACCGTGTACGAGACGGTCGGTGACATCCCGTTCTGGCTCCTCACGCTCGGGGCACTGTATGTCGCATTGAGACCCATACCCAGGCGCTGGGCGGCCGTTCGGCCGGCCTAGGCATGGAGCTGGCGTCCGAACGCTAGATCGCGAATAATCGGGCGTCCCTTTCGTCGATCGGGGAGCGCCCGAAACGCTTCGTGATTCGGCCTTTTAGCGGCACCCTGGGGATGGAAGAATCCCGGGCTCCGTACCCTCATCAGGAGACTATCGAATATGGCTACCCGCACTTGGATGCACGGTCTTTGGCTCGGATTGGTCGGGATCTCGCTCGCAACCGGCTGCGTCGTGGAGAGCGACGACGATGACGACACGGGCGGGGAGGCCGGCGAATCGGGTGGTGGAACGTCCTCGGGCGGTAGCAGCGGAAGAGGCGGAAGTTCGACGGGCGGCAGCGCGACGGGCGGCAGCGCGACCGGCGGCAGCGCGACCGGCGGCAGCTCCACGGGCGGTACCAGCACCGGCGGCAGCGCGACCGGCGGCACGGGCGGGGACATCAATACCGATCCCGAGTGCGATCCCGACGAGGGCGACCTCGACAATACGCCGTACCCGAATTGCACGGCCACCGCCGGGAACGAGTGCGAGGAATGTATCGAGCGGAGCTGCTGCGCAATCTCGCGCGTCTGCTACGGCTACGACCCCGGAAACGTCTGCGGCTGGGGTGGTCCGGACGGCGAAGGCGAGATCGCCTGTTATATCGACTGCATCGCCACGTACTACGAGGAAAACGCGGTCTACGACGAGGACGGCCGGGACCTCTGCACGGGCATGTGCACGACCCAAATGTGCGGGCTCGTCGGCAACGTGACGCAGGACATGGTCGAGTGCGTCGACATGAACTGCGAGCCCGAGTGCTACGGCATCGAAGAATGAGCCGCTGACGTTTCCGTCGGGAAACGGAGCTCACGTTTCGACGTGGGCCGTTTCCCGGCCGGGGGTGCCGCTCGGATGCGCTTTGTGACCGGCGTGCGCGCTCGGTGTGTGTTACCGTTCCGCCGCCCATGATGGTCGTAGGTTGCGCTGGTTTCGCCGTGCCCGCGACCCGCTATTTCAAAGAGTATTCGTTCGTCGAGGTTCAAGAGACGCACCTCGCCGTCCCCGGCGCCGGGACGCTTCGGCGATGGCGCCGCGAGGCTCCGCGGGACTTCGCCTTCGCGCTGCTCGGCCCGCGCGAAATCACGCAAGAGGGCTTCCGCGCCGGTAAGGTCGTCGAGACCGCCCTCGAAAAGCTGCGAGAGGTCGCCGAAGAGCTCGCGGCTCGCTGCGCCATCTTCGTCGCGCCGCCCGACTTCCCGCAGACGCGCGCCAATCGCGTCGCCTTGCGGGACTTCCTGAAGGACGTACGAAAGCAGTTCGATCGCGTGGTGTTCGAGACGGGCCCCGCGTGGAAAGCCGACGACGCCGACGAGCTCGCCGAGGAGACCGACACCCTCGCGGCGCGCGATCCGCTGCACCAGGGCCTGTCGCAGCGAACGACCGCCTACTACCGCCTGCCGGGCCCCGCAGGCCACAAGTCGCGCTACGAGGATCCGGCCATCGAACGGCTCGCCGATATTGCGCGTGGCGGCAAGGAACAGTCGGCGACGTACGTTTTCGCGAACGTCGATATGTTCGCCGACGCCAAGCGCTTCAAGCGCGCCGTGAGCGGGTGACCGCTCCCTCGAACCGTCCCGTCTATCTCGACTGGAACGCCACGGCACCGCCGCATCCGGCCGTGCTCGCCGCCATGGCCGAAGCCACGACGCTCGGCTGGGCCAATCCCGCGAGCGTCCACGGCCCGGGGCGGCGCGCCCGCGCGCTCGTCGAAGACGCGCGCGCGGCCGTCGCGCGGCTCGTAGCGCGCGACGAGCGGGACGTGATTTTCACGAGCGGCGGCACGGAGGCGAACAACCTGGCGCTCTCCGGCGCTCCGGCCCTCGTGACGAGCCGTGTCGAGCACCCCTCGATCGTGCGCGTCGCCGAGGCGGCCGAGGCCCGGGGCGTTCCGGTGCGTTGGGTTCGCGTCGGGGAGAGCGGTCTCGTCGAGCCGGACGCCGTCGCGGAGGCGCTCGCGGGTCTCGAGCCCGCCGCCGTCGTCGCCGTCTCGGCGGTCAATCACGAGACCGGTGTCATCGCTCCGCTCCCCGAGATTGCCGGCGTCGTGCTGCGCGCGGGAGCGAGGCTTCACGTGGACGCGGTGCAGGCCATCGGGCGCCTTCCGGCAGCGGTTTGGCAGTGGGGCACGACGCTCAGTGTCGCTGCGCACAAGTTACGGGGTCCGAAGGGCGTCGGGGCGCTGGCGAGCGAACCCGGTCACGCGCCCGCTCCGGTCCTCCGCGGTGGCAGTCAGGAGCGCGGCCTCCGTCCCGGTACCACCGACGCCGTCGCGCTCGCGGGCTTCCGCATCGCCGCCGAGCGCGCCCTGAGCGGTCCGGACCGGTACGCGCCTCTCGAGCCGCTTCGGGCGCGCATCGAGCGCGAGCTCGCGACAGTTGCCCGCGTCAACGGCGCCGGCGCGCCCCGAGCGCCGCACGTGACGAATCTCTCCTTCGACGGTGCGCGGGGCGACGAGCTCGCCGCCGCGCTCGACCTCGAGGGCATCAGCGTCTCGAGCGGAAGCGCGTGCAGCGCGGGGACCGCGGAGCCGTCGCCCGTCATCCGTGCGATGCTCGGCGTCGAGCGCGCGCGGTCCGCGCTCCGCGTGAGCCTCGGTGAAGAGAGCTCGACCGCGGACGTCGAGCGCCTTCTCGCCGTGCTTCCCGTGCTGCTCGGACGAGGCACGGAAGGGCGTTCCAGCACTTCCTGAAGAGCGCGTTCCATTCCGCAGCGCGCGGATGAAGCTTCGGTCGCAAGCTTCTGGAAACACTCGGCTTCGGACCGGCGAGGCAGTGTCGGAGCCGTCTTCCATTCAATGGAATTCGAGCTGCTTTGGGCGGGCACGTCTGTTCAGCGTTCCCGCATTTCTCGAGTCAAGTCGAGAAATTCACATCTATGTCTTTGATTTCAAACGCTGATTTCTTATTTCGTATAAGGCAATGCCGGCCGCCACCGAAACGTTGACGGACTGCACACCCGAGATCGTTCCGAGCGATGCGAGGGTCCGGCAAGCGCGTCGGGTCGCCCGGCCGAGCCCTTCGCCCTCGCTGCCGAGAACGAGCAGCGTCGGTCCGTCGAGCTCGAGCGAGGCGAGGGGACTCGACGCTTCGGGGTCGAGACCGACCACGTGCACTCCGCGCTCGCCCGCCAGCGTGAGGGCCTCGACGAGCGAGCGAACGCGGCAGAGACGGGCGTGCTCGATCGCGCCCGCGGACGCGCGGAACGTCGCCGTCGTGAGCGGCGCGGAAGCGTGCTCGCCCCAGACGAGCGCCGCGCCGCCGAACGCGACGGCCGAGCGCACGACGGCGCCGAAGTTTTGGGGATCGGTGAGCGAGTCGAGCGCGAGGGCAACGAGCTCCTTGTCGTCGAACAACGCTTCGACGGGCAAGAGTTCGAGGTCCGGCGCGAACGCCGCAGCACCTTGATGGGCGACGCCGCGCGAGAGCCGGTCGAGCTCACCGCGCGACACGCGACGCACGCTTCCGACTTGGTTGTCCGTCGCGAAGCGGCCGAGCGCGTCGAGGGCCTGCGTCGGTCGGTCTTCGATGAGTACTTGACGAAGCCGAGCGCCGTGGCGGCGCACCGCTTCGCGCACGGGCTGAAGTCCGACGACGAGGCGGCCCTCGGCGCGAACGCTCGGCTCCGGGGAGCTACGCCGTCGCTCGGGTCGCACGTTCCGCTCGAGCGATTTCGTCGACGATCCGGCGCGCCGCCGCGCCAGGATCGGGATCGTCGCGAATGGGCCGGCCGACGACGAGCAGGCTCGCGCCGGCACGAATGGCCGAGTCGGGTGTCGCGACGCGCTTCTGGTCGCCCGCGTCGCCGCCCGCGGGACGGATGCCGGGCGTGACGAGCGTCACGTCCGCACCGAGCTCGCGGCGCAGCGTAGCGACCTCGCTCGCCGAGCAGACGAATCCTCGCACGCCGGACGCGAGTGCGAGCCGCGCGAGCCTGAGCGCCTGCGACGCCGGATCGTCGCGCACGCCTACCGCTTCGAGATCGGCGCCGTCGAGCGACGTGAGCACGGTCACGGCGAGCAGCACGAGGTTCGGGTCTTCCTTCTCGGCGCGGCGCGCGGCACGTTCGAGCATTTTCGGTCCGCCGCCCGCGTGCAGCGTCAGGTAACGCACGCCGAACGAGCTCGCCGACGCGACCGCGCGTTCGACCGTCTCGGGGATGTCGTGGAGCTTCAGGTCGAGAAAGACGCTGGCGCCGTAGTCGCCGCCGATGCGCGCGGCGGACGCGCCTTCGCGCACGAAGAGCTCGAGGCCCACCTTGAGCACGCCCACCGCTTCGGCGACGAGCGCGGCACCGCGCCGCGCTTCGTCGAGCGTCGCGTAGTCGAGCGGAAAGACGAGGCGGTCGCGCGCGCTCATCGACCGCGCACGGCTTTGCTCAGAGACACGAGCACAGCGGATCGCCGGGGGGGCAGTTGCAGTCGCTGCCGGCCTTCTTCGCGCCGCCGCCGGTGCGCGCTCCACCGCCGCTTCGCACGGCCTTGGCTTTCGTCTCGGACTCGGCCTTGCTCGCGGCGAGCTTGGCTTCGATCTCTCGACGCGCGGCTTCGTCCTTCGCGTTCGCGAGCTGCGACTGGAGTGCTTCCTGATCGCTCTTCAGCTTGGCGAGCTCTTCGGCGGCCTGCTTCCTCGCGGCTTCCGCCTGAGCCGCCGCTTGTGCGGCCTGAGCAGCAGCAATGTCCTTTGCCTTCTGCGCGTTCGAGTAGGCGACGCCTCCGCCGATGGCGAGCACGACGAGGACCGCCGACACGATGCCGACGATGAGCTTCAAGCGCTTCTTGTCGGAGTCGCTGGCGAGCGCCGCCATCTGCTGTGCGTGAGCTTGCTGAGCAGCCATCGCCTGCATGCGCGCCTGGTGCTCGGCCTCCGCCTTGGCCTTCTCGATTTCGCCCATGCGAATCGCTTCGAGGCGCGCCGCTTCTTCTTTCTTGCGGAGATCCTCGGCGCGGCGCGCGTCTTCCTCTTCGCGCAGGCGGCGCTCCTCGGCGGCGCGCCGTTCGGCCTCCTCGCGCGCGCGGCGCTCGGCTTCGGCGCGGGCGCGGCGATCCTTTTCCTGCTCTTCTTCCTTGATGCGGTTCTCCTCGAGGTTCATGAGCTCCTTGAGCGAGAAGAGAACCGAGCTTTCCTTCTGTTCGGCCATGGGGTCGATAACCTTGGGTACGCTTGAGATGCGCGATCGGTCCGAGAGCGACGCGATCGCGAATACCAACGCCGGCGCGATCGGGTCAAGCGTGGGAATCGCGAAGGGTCCCTACTCTAACACGCGGGTGCGCCATTGCTTTGAGCTTCCGCTGTCCCTCCAAAGCACGCCGCTCATGTAGGAAAACGTATTCAATCTGCCTACATATGAGGCCGCGCTCCGAAGCAGAGCGGAGAGGGAAATGCGCCTAGAGTGCGGCCAAGATGGCTGACATCGTCGCGCCCGTCACGGGCACCGTGTGGAAGGTCGAAACGAAGGAAGGCGATTCCGTCGCCGAAGGTCAAACGCTCTTCGTGCTCGAGTCCATGAAGATGGAGATCCCCGTCGAAGCGACCGAACCGGGTCGCGTGACGAAGGTCCACGTGAGCGCGGGCGAGGCGGTGGAAGAGGGCGCGGCGCTCGCGACGGTCGAATAGCGATTCGCGGCGGTGTGCACCCCGGGTTAGAATGAGCTGATGGCGTTTCGGGTGCGAGTGGCGGCGTGCTGTGGGCTCGTCGCGCTTTCGCTCCTCGGCGCGACCGCGTGCGGCGGTCCGCAGGAGCCTGGGGAAGAGGGGGCGACGTGCTATCGCGACGCGGACTGCCAGGTAGGGCTCGTTTGCGTGCCGAACGGCAACGAGCGCAACTGCTCGAAAAACATCGGCGGGCTCGTTTCACAGGTGGATCGCCCGCCGCCGGACGCCGGCATGCCCCCGGAGGACGCCGGGGAAGAGCCCGTCGACGGCGGCTGATCCGCCCCGCGCGCCGCCGTCACTCTTTCCAAATCAGCTTCCAGGGATTGTGCTTCAGGTCGCGCACGAGCTCGCTGAGGTCGTCGTAAAGCGCTTCGTCCATGACGAGCGCGCCCGCCGTACCGCGGCCTCGTTTCACGTGATCCATCATGCCCCGCGCGTCCGTGACGAGCGCTTTGGCTCCGGCCATGGTCGCGCTCGCGTCGTCGGCGAGCGTTTGGATGCGCGATAGCTCGCGTTCGCCAGCGACGGCGCGCGTGATTTTCTGAGCGTCGGCGACGACGCCCTTCGTACCGGCGAGAAGGGGCTCGAGGTCGCGGGCAACGATGTCGCTCGAGCGCTCGACGTTGTTCATGATGCGCGCCACCTGCGGGCCGTCCACGTAGCGTTCACGCGCTGCCTTCAGCGTGACGACGGCTTCGCCCGAGAGGATCTCGACGTTTTGGGCGATGCGCTCGAAGCGCGGCCCGTTCTTCTCGAGGAGCTCGGCGGTGAGTCCGAGCGTCTTGTGCAGGCTCGCGACCGTCTCGTTGACCTCCTTCTGCGAGAGCCCGCGATAGGCGCTGCGCAGGAGCTCGTAGCCCTCGCTCAGCAAGAGGTCGAGGCGCGGGGGGCTGATCCCTTGGACGCTCGCACCGTCCGCAAGCACCGGCCGCGTTCGGGTTCCCGGATCGACGCTTAGGAACATTTCGCCGAGCACGCTCTGCGTCGAGACGCTGAAGCGGGCGTCGTCGTGGATCGCGCCTTGGTAGCGCCGCTCGATCTTGGTGACGGCGCGGATGAGCCCCTCGGGTTCGCCCGGCCGGCCCGGCAGGCCGCCGCGGAATTCGAGCTCCTCGACGCGACCGACCTTGAGGCCCGAGATCCGGACCGGCGCGCCCGCCGTGAGCCCTCCGGGGTTCTCGAAGACCACGTAGACCGTGTATGTCGGCTGGAAAGTCACGCCGCCGAGGACTACGACGAACCCGAGGACCAGCCCGGCGGCCAGCAGAATGAGCGCCCCCACCCGGACTTCGACGGAACGTTGTTTCATGAGCCCGAGGGTACAACCGAATCTCTTCGCCCTGAACGGCAACGATCCCTGCAGGTGCTATAGGAAAACGTGGTGATGGGTGACGGTGTGAACGACGCGGCACGCGCTCTCTGCGCAGCCGGAGTGAAGAAGTGTCTTCTCGGGACTTGTCTCGTGGCGTCGCTTGCCGCTCTGCCGAGCGCCTGCGGCTCGAAAAACGGCGAGCAGACGGAACCGGACTCGGCTGCCGACTACGACGACGCGGTCAAGCTCGCGCCCGTGGCGTGCGGCGATGATCAGGTACGCGAGTACTACTGCGAATCGCTGCTTCCGCTGAGCTCGGCGCTGCCGGCTCCGGAACCGTACGGCGCATGTCCCGGCGTCATCGATGTCGTCAATCCCATCTACGTTCCGCTCGCGAAGACGGCGGGGTTCGACGCCGTGCACACCCAATTCATGCGGCGCCGCGCGCCTCCCGGGCACCAGTGTTGCTACAGCTGGTGCGGCCGGCTCGAGGTTGCGCGAGTTTCGGACGTGCCTCCCGGCAGCCGCTGCAACGAGCCGCTCGCGTTTCCGGAGAAGTATTGCATGCCGGTGCCCGAAGGGCGCGTCTCGACCGAACGAGCCGCCGCGCCGTTCGAGCGTTGCGCCGCCGCCGTGCGCCCCCCGAAGGCAGCCGTATTTTCAGTGCCGAATGCCGCCCTCCTGCATCCGGGAATCACGAACGAACGGCGGGGGCTCGGGTTCAGCGAGTGCTGTTACTCGTGGTGCTCGATCGCGCCTCCCGGCACCGGGCTCGAGCGACATCGCTGACGCGCCCGCCGGCGCGGCGGGAGTCCTGCGCCTAGCTCTTGCGGGTTTCGGGATCGCCCGTGGCGAGCTTTTCCTCGAGGCGGCGCGTCCGGGCCCAAAGGGCGACGAGGCAGCCGAGCAGCACGGCGTTCACGAGCACGGCGACGCCGAGCACGAGCCGGAGGGGTGTCATCGAGCTTTTCGTTACGGTGAGCGGACCGAAGCGCGCGAGCTCGCGATCGGCCACGCGCGTCCGCGGCGGCGCCGGGGTCATGACGACCGAAACTTGCGCCGGTTCGAGCCCAGGCACCGCGCCGGCGACGAGCCGTTGCACTTCGAGTGGCGCGAGGGGCGGCGCCGCGCCGCGATGGCGCAAGAGCACCGCCGCCGAGGCGCCCGGAGCGTGCTCGCCGAGAGCAAGCGGGTCGCGAGGGGCCACGGCGAGGTGCACGCGCGCCGAGACGACGCCGTGCACACCGCGCAGCGTACGTTCGAGCTCTCCGCTCGTCCCGGCGACGAGCTTTGCCTGCTCGGAGAGCCGACTCGGCACGAGCGAGCCGCGGCCTAGCGCGTCGAGGACGCCCGGCGCGTCGCGCGGCGGCAGGCCCTCTTGCGCCAGCACGGCGAGCGCGCTCGCGGCATCGCCCTTGGCGACGAGCACGCGGTAAGCGTTCTCACGCTCCGGATCCTTGTGCTTTTCCGCCGCGATGCCGCCCTCTTCGAGCGCGACGACGACCTGGCTCGCGTCGGCCTCGTCGAGCCCGGCCGAAATCGGAACGCTGCAGGCGACGGCGAACGCCGCCATGACGACGAAGAGCCCGCGTCCCATTCGCTCGATCCCTCCGCCGTCCCTCGAGTGCGCCGCTAGAACGTGGTGCGGGTGACGTCGAGCTTCGGGTGACTCGGGAAGCTCAAACCCCGCACGGCGGCGGAAACGCAACGCTCGATGCCGGGGCTACGCGGTTTGGCGATGACGGTCACACCGACGGCGCGGCCGTTCTGCACCGCCGCGCAGATGTTGAGGCCCGTGGACGCGGGGACCCCGCAGTGCCCGAAGTAGGAGCCGCGATTCAGAATGGCGCCGTACTGTCCGGCGGTGATGTCGGCTTGGCCCCGCGGCCCACCCACGCTCATCTCTTCGATGTACGCGTTCTGCGCGCTCTCGCAGCTTCCGCCGCCGCCGAGGATGGGGATGCCGCCCGGGCCCTTGCCCATGACGCGTTTGCCGCCTCCGCCGCCGCGTTTGCCGGTCCCCGTAAGCCCGCCGTCGACCTCGATGTTCGACAGCGTGTCGTCCTGCACGGCCACCTCGTCGCTGCGCGAGCCCCGCTGGGTGAGGAACCACACGACGCCCGCCGCGAGCAAGGCGCCTACGATGGCGATGCCGAGGAACGCCTTGCCGCGCGTGCTGCGGCCTTCCTGCGCGACGACGCGCTCGATGGCGACCTTTTCGGCCTTGATGTCGCGATGGAGCTTCGCGTGCTCCGCGAAAGGAGCGAACTCCTCCCAGTCCTTGATCGGGCGCTCGTCGTTGCTCAGGCCGTCGCGGAGGACGTCGCCTTCGACGAAGGTGTGGCTCGCGATTTGCTGCAGGAGCTCGACGGCGCTGAAGGGGCCGTGATCCATGCCTTCCTTCACGACCACGTAGCGGGGGCGCGTATCGGACTCGAGGCGCGATTTCAACGAAGCGAGCTCGCTCGTCGCGTCTCCGGGCCTGGCTTGCGGTCGCGCTTGGGCGCGTCCAGGCGGAACGGCGGGCGCCGCCGACATGCGGAGCTCGACGGGGAGATCCTCGGGAGGCAGCATCGACATACGGATGTCGACCTCGAAGTTCGAGTCGTGATCGAGCCGCGACACGTCGGCCGGTGGGGGAGGTGGGATGGTTCCTGGCGGCGCGAATTGATGCAGCGCCTGCGCGAGTGCGTTCAAGTCGTCGGGACGATGTGCCGGATCGGCGACGAGCGCTTTGGCGAGAACCCCTTCGAACGGTTGAGGAAGCGAAGGCACGACTTCGCTCGGCCGGCGCATGCCGGGCCCCACGGAGAGCCCGGTCACGAGCTCGTAAAGGATGGCCCCAATCGCAAAGACGCTCGCGCGCGCCGAGCCGGGCTCGCCGCCGCGCTCTTCCGGAGCGAGGCAAGCTTTGTCGCGCGGCAAGATCGGCGGACGATGGGCGAGCTCGAGCGAGACCTTGTAAAAGCCGTACTGGTCCTCGACGAGGCTCGAGGGATGTACGAAGAGCTTGAGCCCGTTGCGGTGGAGCTCGGCGATCTGCACGCAGAGCGGAACGATGATGCCGACCGCCTGCCGGAGATTCATGTGCGAGCCCTGGGCTCGCACTTCCTCCAGGCGTGCGCGCAGTGTTCCCTGAACCACGGCTGCTCCCACCGGTAGCGGCGTCACGAGTCGTTGTGAAGACGTCACCATGGACGGGGCGGCATAGTAACGCGGTCGGCCTCGAATGCCAGCGGCGTTCCGTCCTCCCGCCGGCTCAGCCGTCTCGGAGCGAGATTAAAGGGCCGTTTCGTCACCCCGTGTCGGCCCTCGCCACGGCTGGCGCCGCCGCGTGTAGCGACCGTGGATGAAGTTTCCCAGCACGGGTGCAATATTCTCCGCCACGTCGGCGTCCCACTCTCCGCCGTTCACGTAGTCGAGCGGCCGGCCCTCCGGGCTCATGAGCACGAAGCCGGGCAGCACCTTGACCGGCAGACCTTGGCGCGAGAGCTCCACGTAGTGGTCGTTGACGTTCAGGCGAAGAATGCGCGCGCCCGCGAGCGCACGCTGGAGACGAGGGTCCCGCAGTGCGACGCTCACGCCGTTGCAAGGGGCGAGCTCCGGACTCGAGATCCAGACGAGCAGCGTGGCGCGTTCGGCGTCCGCCTGTGCACGCTGCTCCCGCAGCAGAGTTTCGAGCGATCCGCCGCCCGAAGGGGGGTCGACGAGCGTCACGTTGCCGAACTTCGTGACGCGCGTTTGGGTCTCCGGCGTGCGGCCGCCCGGATGCTCCGGATTGACGAGCTTCGCGGCGCCGGGTGCGCTCGGAGAGGGAGCGGGTGAGGCCGGAAGCGGCGCAGGCGCCGGGATGGGCAGATGCTTCGACGTCGCCGCGCTCGTCACGAACACGGCGAGCATCACCGCAGCGCCGCCGAGGTGAAGGAGACCGAGCACCAAGCCGGAGAGGGCCACGCCCGTTCCGTGCATGCGCCCTTCCGAACGCCGGATCTCGGAGAGCGCGACGATCGCGAGCGCGATGGCGCAGAGTCCCGAGACTCCCGGGAAAACGAAGAAGCAAGGGATCGAGAAGATTCCGACGACGAGCGCGAAGAGCGCAGTCGGACTCAGGCGCGAGTCGGGGTGAGCCATCGAGAATGCGGAACGCCGAGTATAGGCCGCGCTCGTCCGGACCTCGCGCGGGCACCGAAATAGAGAGGTGACGCGTGTTCACGTCCCTGGCGCAATTTTACAGCGGAGTGGCCGAGTCTTCGATGCACTGAGTCATGATTTGCAATCGGCCGCACGCCCGGGTGCGGCGAATGCGCACGTGCGCCGCTCGGCGGCGAACCAATCGACGAAAACAATACGGAGCTCGCGAGGTTTGCTCGCGTTGCGGCTGGCGAACGGCGCGTGTTAGCGTCGCGGACGATGGACTCCAGGGAAATGGAAGCGCTGGTGCAGCGCTTGGTGCAAAATCCCCACGATCAGGATGCCATCACACAAGCGCACGCGGCCGGGCAGCGCGACCCCAAGAGCTACGCCATGCTGCTCGAGAAGGTCGGCACCGCGACGGCCGATCCCGCGTTCGCTGCGCACTGGCTGACCGAAGCGGCGAACGTTTGGTCCGTGACGCTCGGCGATGCGCATCGAGCCGCGCGCGCGCTGATGATCGCCATCGATCGAGCGCCCACGCAGCCGCGCCCCGCCGAACGGCTCGGGGAGCTTTATCGCGAAAAAGGCGACACGAAGGCGCTCGTCGCGCTGCTCGAACGGCGCGCGAAGGCGCTCGCACCGCTCGCGCCCCGAGATCCACAAGTCCAAAAGGATCTCGCCGGGATCCACGAGGAGCTCGGACGCGCCTGGTCCACTGAACCGATGCTCCAACCGAAGAAAGCCATCGACAATTTCCGTCGCGCCATCGAGCTCGACCCCACGAACCAATTCGCGATCTATTCACTGCGCGAGCTCCACAAGGGCGCGGGGCAGTGGGCAGAAGCGATCCCTTACTTCGAAATGGAGCTCGCGCTCGTCGCGGATCCGGAGCGCCGCATCGCGCTCCGGCAGGACGAGGGCGAAGCACGGCGAAGCGCGGGCGACTACGCCGGTGCGGCCGCGGCGTTCCGCGACGCTCGCAAGCTCGAGGGCGGCACGGACCCCACGCTCCGGCAGTTGCTCGGAACCGTAATCCTCGAGCGCGAGCAGAACGGACAACGCCTTTCTGCCGAGGAAGCGCAGGAAGGAGCGGAGCTCTTCGTCTCGCTCGCCGAGGAGTATCCCGGCGAGCACGGCATGAGCTACTCGCTCTGCGCGCTCGAGCTCGAGGCGTCGCACGATCGCGCGATGCAACTCGCGCTCTATTACGGCGGCGAGCTCGGGCGCCTCGACGAAGTCGGCGCGCGCGCGGCAGCGTACGCCGGCGCGAGCCCCAACGGGGCGATGCTCGTGGAAGCCCACGCGCTCGCGACGCGGCTCGGTTTGCCGATTCCTTCCGCTCCGGCGCCGCGCGCCCAGCGCGGTGCGTCGGGCGGACCGCCGCCGATGCGTGGTTCGGCGCCCCCTCCGGGGATGGGCGCGCCGGTCGCCGCGTCGCTCAGCGAAGAAGCGTCCGATCAAGTCGGTCTGCTCATCGAGCAAGCGCAGGCGCTCGCGCGCAAGGCGCGCAAGAACGACGCGGCGCAGAAGTACCGCGAAGTTCTCGCCATCGAGCCGGCGAACCTCGACGCCATCGCGTTTCTCGAAGCGTACCTCAAGCAGCTTCGCAAGTTCGCGGAGCTCCGAGACGTTCTGCGGCGCGCGTCGCAGGACGAAGGTATCGACGTCGAGCAGCGCATCGCTTGGTTGCGCGAAGTCGCCGGGCTTTCCGAAACGCAGCTGCGCGATCCGAACGGCGCCGTCTCCGCGCTCGAGGAGCTGCTCGCGCTCGATCCCGACAGCGAGGACAGCCGGGCGAGCTTGAAGCGCCTGCTCGAGCGCGCGAACCGCTGGGACGATCTCGCTCGAGTGCTCGAGCAAGAAGCCGAGGTCATCGCCGACGTCGAGGCGCGCATCAGCGCCGAGAAGAACATCGCGCGGCTGCACGAGCAGAAGCGCAAGGATCCGGTGGGAGCGGGCGAAGCCTGGACGCGTATCGCGTCGCTCGTGCCGGAGGACGAATCGGCGCTCGACACGGCCGTCGAGTTCTTCGAGAAGGGCGGGCGTCCCGATCGCGCTGCGCAGGCGATCGCCGATTCGTTGCCGGCGATTCAGGACGACGAGACGCGCGGGCGCCTGCTCGAGAAGCTCGGTGAGCTCAGGCTCGCCACGGGCGAATCGGCGGCGGCCGGCGAAGCCTTCAGCGAATCGGCGACGATTCAGAAGGACGCGGCGGTCTGGGAAAAGGCGGAGCGCGCGTTCGCCGCCGCCGAAGCCTGGGAGCAGGCGGCGTCCGCTGCCGGCGAACGTGCCGAGCTAGCGGGGCGACCCCAAGACAAGGCGAAGCTCTACGCCGTCGAGGCGGGCTACCTCACGCGCGCGGGCGACGAAGCCGGCGCGGTCGAGCGGCTCGACCAAGCGACCGAGCTCGATCCGGCGGAAGACGCGCTCGCCGCCGAGCTCGAGAAGCGCCTCGAAGAGGCCGATCGCTTGCCCGATCTCGTGCAGTTCCTCCTGCGCCGAGCGCAGGCGCTCCCGCCCGGCAAGCTGCGCTCGTCGCTGCGCAGCCGCGCCGCCGACATGCAGCGCGATCGGCTCGGCGACGGCGACGCCGCGCGCGAAACCTTGCTCGCGCTGCTCGAGGACGGTGACGACATCGACGCGCTCGTCTGGCTCGCCGACGACGCCGAGCAGCGCGGCGATCCCTCCGCGGCGGCCGATTTCCTGGGCCGACTCTCGAAGGCGGCGACCGACCCCGAACAGCGCACGATGGTGTTGATGCGCGAGGCGGCTCTCTACGCCGGTGCGCTCTCCGATCCCGAAGCCGCGATCGCTCGCTACGAGCGCGTGCTCGATGACCTCGACCCGAACCACGACGAAGCGCTCGCGAAAATCGCCGAGCTCTACGAGGGCACCGATCAGCCGGGGCCGGCGGCCGCTGCGCTCGAACGCCGCTTGAAGGCGACCGCCGAAGACAGCGTGAAGCTCGAGGTCGCGAACAAGCTCGCCGACCTGTACGAGGGGCCGCTCGACGATCCGAAGAACGCGGTGCGCGCGCTCGATGTCGTGCGCGGCCTCGATCCGGAGGATTTCGGCGCCGTCCAGCGCCTGGCCGAGCTTTGCGAGAAGATCGAAGATTGGCCGCGCGTCGCGCAACACCTCGCCGAGCTCATGGAGGTCGAGGGCGACGAGGAAGAAGTCAGTCGCATGACGCGCCGCCGTGCCGAGATCCTCCACCAAAAGGTGGGCAAGGGCGACGAGGCGCTCGCGGCGTTGCTCGAGGTCGCCGACCGCGGAGACGTCGCGTGCCGCGAGGAGTACGTCGCGCTCGGCGACGAGCTCGGCTGGAAGGGCGTCGTCGCCGTGAAGCTCGTCGAGTGGAACGTCGCGACACCGGCGAGTCCGAAGCGCACCGAGGCGCTGCGTGGCGCGTTCGATCGATTCCTCGACGTCGAGCGCAAGCAAGACGCCGCGATGGTCGGCAAGGAGATCGCGCGAGCCAAGGGCACAGACGCAGAATTCGCCGAACGTCTCGAAAAGCTCGGGATCGAGCTGCGCGACCTCGACGTGCTCGCCGTCGCGCACGATCTTCTCGTGCAGGATCGAACGGGTCCGGGGCGCGCGGCCGAGTTCGTCCGACAGGCCGAGGTGTTGCTCGAATGCGGTGTCGAGCCCGCACAGGCCATTCAGCACGGCGAGCAGGCGCTCACGAGCGTGTCTCCGGCCGACGTCGAGCCTCTGCTCGAACGTCTCGCCAAGCTCACGACCGACAAGAACCTCGTCATCGAGATTTACGAGCGCCAGGTCACGCGCTGCAAGAACCCTCAAGACAAGCTCGTCGCGCTCGCGCGCGCCGCGAAAGTCGCCGCCGCGCAGAACGACTACGAGCGCGCGCGCGGCTTCTTCGACATCGTGCTCGGCGCAGGCGCGCCGGAGGAGTCCGTGGAGCTCCTCGAAGAAGCGGCCCGCACGAGCGATCTCGAGCGCGCTACGGAGCGGCTCCGCCGCGTTCTCGCCGAAGCGCTCGCCGCGGGCGGGCAGGGAGCCCGCGACGGCGGCCGCACGCGCAGCGCGATGCTCGGCCGGGCCGCGCGCATCGCGTTCGAGGATCTGGGCGATCGCGAGCAAGCCTTCGTCTGGGTCGGTGACGCCATCGTCGCTCACGTGAGCGACGAGCGGCTCGAGCAGCTCGAGGTGTTCGCGGCGCAGGTGGGCGACCTCAAGCGCGCCGAAACCGTGATCGGGCGCGCGCTCGAAGAGGTGTTCGACGGGCCGCTCGTGAGGAAGCTCCTCGCGCGGCGCGCCGGCATTCGCCGCGATCAACTCGACGATTCCCCGGGCGCCGCGGCCGATCTGCGTCGGCTGCACGATCTTTCGCCGGGTGATTCCGAAGTGGTCGAGCAGCTGCTCGCGCTCTTCACCGAGCTCGGGGATTTCCGCGGCATGGTGCAGCTCTACGAGGATCAGATCCTGCGCGGTAAGGATCCGGCCGCGCGCGCCGAGCTCGCGCGGAAGGTCGCGCGGCTCTGGGAAGAGAAGCTCGACGACCCGCGCGAGGCGGCCGACGCCTGGCGGCGCGTGCTCCGCATGAAACAGGGCGATCCGGAAGCCACCGAGGGCCTCGAGCGCGCGAAGACCGGAATGCTCAAGCGTTCGAAGGAGGAGGCGGCGAAGGAAGACGCGCCTCCAGCCGACGAAGCGCCCGGGGCAGCCAAAGACGAAGCGTCCGAGGCAGCCAAAGACGAAGCACCCGAGGCAGC
>DASUTR010000507.1:0-5006 GCA_036374535.1 Polyangiaceae bacterium | reverse complement strand
CGGCGAGCAGCTCCCGCGCTGGGCGCTCGGTTGCTATTTTCGCGCCGACGGCGAGCCCATCTGGGGCGACGAGGAGCGCTACGCCAAGGACGGCCTCGACGACGGCATGACGAGCGAGCACGCGGCGGCGTTCGTTCGCGCGCTCGCCGGGCGCATCGGCGTCACGCCCGAGCACGCGCAGGCGGGTTACGAAGACGCGTTCCACTACATGCTCCGTGAGCGGAAGCTTCCGGTCAACGTCGACGTGCTCGACAGCCGCGTGGAGGACGAGCTCGAGCGCGCGAGGATCGCGCGCGTCTTCGAGCGCGGTCTCAAGCACGTCGTCGGTCACGCGCTTCCCCTGCGGGCGCTCGGTCAGGGGCGCTGGCAGTCGGGGCCGTGGTTCCTGCGGCGCGAGCATCTGTTCTTGATTCCGGGCGATTCGCCCATGGGTTACCGCCTGCCCATCGACTCGCTGCCCTGGGTTGCCGAAAGCGACTACCCGTACGTCATTCCGCCGGATCCGTTCGCGCCGCGGTCACCGCTGCCGTCGCGCGGCGCGCTCCTCGAGCGGCGCGTGCGACAGAAGCCGCTCGACGGACCTCGTCTCGGTGACGCGCCGCGGCCGAAGCCGTTCGAGTCCGCTTCCGACATCGTGCGTTCGGCCCTGTGCGCGGAGTCGCGACAGGGCATCTTGCACGTCTTCTTGCCGCCGGTCGCGGAGCTCGACGACTACCTCGATCTCGTGCTCGCCGTGGAGGAGACGGCGCGGGAGCTCGACGTGCGCGTGCGCCTCGAGGGCTACACGCCGCCGCACGATCCGAGGCTCGTGAAGTTCTCGGTGACGCCGGACCCAGGGGTCATCGAAGTGAACATCCACCCGTCGCGGACCTTTACGGAGCTCAGGGACGTGACGAACACGCTCTACGAAGAGGCGCGTCTGGCTCGCCTCGGCACCGAAAAATTCGGGATGGACGGGCGCCATACCGGCACGGGCGGCGGAAACCACGTGACGCTCGGCGGTCCGACGCCGGCGGATAGCCCGTTTCTGCGGCGACCGGACTTGCTCGCGAGCCTGGTCGGTTTTTTTCACGACCATCCGGCGCTGAGCTACCTGTTTTCGGGGATGTTCATCGGGCCGACGAGCCAGGCGCCGCGCGTCGACGAGGCGCGGCACGAAGCGACGCACGAGCTCGAGATCGCGCTCGGGCTCGCTCGCTCACTCGGCAAGGACGCGGCTCCGTGGCTCACCGATCGAGTGTTTCGCCATCTCTTGGCCGACGTGACGGGCAACACGCACCGCACCGAATTTTGCATCGACAAGCTCTATTCACCCGACAGCGCGACCGGGCGGCTCGGAATCGTCGAGCTTCGCGCGTTCGAAATGCCGCCCCACGCGAAGATGAGCCTCGCCCAGCAGATCCTCGTGCGCGCCATGGTCGCGGCTTTCTGGCAAGAGCCCTACCGCGCGCGCGTGCCTCGCTGGGGAACCCAGCTTCACGATCGCTTCCTCTTGCCGCACTTCGTCGCGCAGGATTTCGGGGACGCGCTGCGCGAGCTCCGCGACCGAGGCTACGAGGTCGACGCGCGCTGGTTCGAGCCGCATTTCGAGTTCCGGTTTCCGCTCGTGGGCAGCGTCGTGCACGACGGCGTCGAGCTCACGCTCCGGCACGCCCTCGAGCCATGGCACGTGTTGCCCGAGGAGTCGGATGGCGGAGGTGTCGCGCGCGCCGTCGATTCGTCGCTCGCGCGCGTCGAGGTGCGCCTGCGCGGCGCCGTCTCGGGCCGGCACGCGGTCGTCTGCAACGGGGCCTGGGTGCCGCTCCATCGCACGGGCACGCAGGGTGAGGCGGTGGCCGGCGTCCGCTTCCGCGCCTGGGAGCTGCCGTCGAGCCTGCACCCGACGCTTCCCCTCGACGCACCGCTCGTATTCTCGCTCGTGGACGGCTGGTGCGAGCGAGCCCTGGCGGGCTGCACGCTCGCCGTGAGCCATCGCGGCGGGCGCGCGTATTCGACGTTCCCCGTGAACGCGGTCGAGGCCGAGTCGCGCCGGGTCGCGCTGTTCGCGCCGCTCGGCCATGCCCACGGCCCCGTTCGCGTGCGCGAGGTGACGCGCTTGGAGAATCCGGATTACCCGCTGACGCTGGATCTGCGCCGGGTTCGGAGTGGTATCGCGGCGACGAGCTTTCCGTGCTGAAGTCGACGTGGATGGTCGAGTCGCGCGTCCCGTCGTACCCGCCGGCGGGTTTCGGTTACCCGGAGACCGACGAGGCGTTCGACGAGGCGTTCGACGAGCACGGCGCTCCGCGCCCGCACCAAGCCGAGCTCTGGCGAGGGCTCGCCGCGCTCGGCAGCTCCGAAATCGGCAAGCGTTGGGAGCAGGGCCGCCGTCTGGTTCGGGAAAACGGCGTCACGTACAACGTGTACGGCGACCCGCGCGGCATGGATCGCCCCTGGGTGCTCGACCCGATCCCGCACGTCATCGCGGCGGACGAATGGCAAAAACTCGCCGCCGACGTAGCGCAGCGCGCGCGGCTCTTGAACGCGATCCTCGCCGACGTGTACGGGCCCGGGCGCTTGCTCGAAGCGGGGCTCATCCCGCCCGAGATCGTGCTCGGGAGTCCGGGCTTCCTGCGGCCGCTCCATGGCTTCGAACCTCCGAACGGCGCGTTTTTGCATCTCTACGCGAGCGATCTTGCGCGCGCGCGCGACGGAACGTTCTGGGCGCTCGGCGATCGCGTGCAGGCGCCGTCGGGTGCGGGCTACGCGCTCGAGAATCGCCTGGTCGTGTCGCGGCTCCTGCCGCAGCTCTTTCGCGACTGCCGCGTCGAGCGCTTGGCGCCGTTCTTCAGCGCGCTGCGCGATTCGCTCGCTTCGCTCGCGCCGCGCGGGCTCGATCATCCGCGCGTCGTCCTGCTCACGCCGGGTCCGTACAACGAAACGTACTTCGAGCACGCGTACCTCGCCCGCTATCTCGGCTACACTCTCGTCGAGGGCGCGGATCTCACCGTGCGCGACCGCGCCGTGTATTTGAAGACGCTCGGCGGGCTCGAGCGCGTCGACGTGATCCTCCGGCGCACGGACGACGCGTTCTGCGATCCGCTGAGCCTGCGCGGAGATTCGTCGCTCGGCGTCGCGGGCCTCGTGCGCGCCGTACGGCGGGGCTCCGTCGCGGTCGCGAACGCGCTCGGCAGCGGGCTCGTCGAGGCTCCGGCGTTGCTGGCGTTCTTGCCGGGACTTTGCCGAGCGCTGCTCGGCGAGGAGCTCGCGCTCGCGTCGGTCGCGACGTGGTGGTGCGGCGAACCCCCGGCGCTCACCTACGTGCTCGAGCACCTGAGCGAGCTCGTCGTGAAATCCGCGTTCCCCGGCGCCGCGGCGATCGATCCGGTGTTCGGCGGGGCGCTCGACGAAGAAGGCCGGCGCGAGCTCGCCGCGCGGATTCGCGCCCGTCCGGCCGCGTTCGTCGGGCAAGAGCAGGTCGCCCTTTCGACCGCGCCGATTTGGGCGGGCGACGAGGTGCAGCCGCGGCACATCGCTCTCCGCGTGTTCGCGGCGCGCGCGGGCGACGACTATACGGTGATGCCCGGTGCCCTCACGCGCGTGTCGAGTGCGCGTGATTCGCTGGTCGTGTCGATGCAGCGCGGCGGCGGCAGCAAGGACACGTGGGTGCTCGCGAGCGGCTTGCCGAGCTCGCTGTCGCTCTTGCGCGCCGCCGGCGGTCGCGTCGAGATCGTGCGCAGCGGCGCCGATTTGCCGAGCCGCACGGCGGACAATCTGTTCTGGCTCGGCCGCTACATGGAGCGCGCCGAGGGAACGGCGCGCCTCGTGCGAAGTGTCGTCGTGAGGCTCACCGACGACGCCGCGAGCGGCCGCACGCAGGAGCTCGCCGTGCTGCTCCACGCGCTCGAGACGTCCGTCGAGCTCGCTCCGGGCACGCTCGCCGGCGGCCCTGGCGCTGTGCGGCTCGAGCGGCGACTGTTCGAGCTGCTCGTTTCGCCCGAGCCGGCTCGCACGCTGCGCGCGACGATCGAGTCGGCGTTTCGTGCGGGGTCCGTCGCGCGCGAGCGCCTTTCGGCCGACACGTGGCGGGTGCTCGATCACGTGCACGAGCTCGTGCTCGACTTCGAGCTCTATCAGAGGCTCGAGCTCCAGGAAGCGCTCGAATCGCTGAATCGCCTGGTCCTCGGGTTCTCCGCGTTCAGCGGGCTCGCCATGGAAAACATGACCCACGGCCCCGGCTGGCGCTTCGCCGACATCGGCCGCCGCATCGAGCGAGCGTTCCACCTGACCCGGCTCGTGAGGAGCACGCTCGTGGATGCCACCGATCCCCGCGCGTTCGAGGGCATCCTCGAGGTCGCCGACAGCTCGATCACGTATCGCTCGCGCTACCGCGGCACGGTCGCGTTCGAGCCCGTGCTCGATCTCGTGCTCACCGACGAAACCAATCCGCGTTCGATCGCGTTCCAGCTCGCGCGGCTCGACGAGCACATCCGGCACCTCCCGCGCGCCGAGCTCGCCGCGGGTCTGTCGCCCATCGCGCGCACGGCTCTCCGCGCGCTCGCGAGCGTTCGCCTCGCCGATCTCCCGGCGCTCGCGCGAGCGGGCGAAAACAAGCACCGCGAAAGGCTCGACGAGCTCCTGGCTTCGCTCGAAGAGGCGCTGCCGACGCTCACCGATCAGCTGACCCTCGCCTACCTCGCGCACGCGGAGCCGGCCGTCTCGCTCGGTCACCTCGAGGAGCGCGGCTGAGCATGACCTACCGCGTCAGTCACACCACCGCCTACGAGTATACCGAGCCCGTGTCCGTGTGTCACAACGAAGCGCGCCTCACGCCGCGCACGACCGAACGCCAGCGGCTCGTGCGGAGCCAGCTCCTCGTCGATCCCGGTGTCCAGACGCTCGACCAGGATCGCGACTATTTCGGCAACGTCGTGCACTACTTCGCGCTGACCGAGACGCACCGCATGATCTCGGTCACGGCGGTGAGCGAGGTCGAGCTCGAGCCGTTCGCGGTGCCCGATCTCGCC